>JAJUHD010000116.1 GCA_029268085.1 Bacillota bacterium
CAAACAACATAAATCCCAGATCCTTTTCTTCATCAGGATAAGCGGTCACGATTTCACTGCCTTCCCACTTTCTGAAATTTGCGGGGAACTCGCGGCAGCCAAAACAGGGCTGATGATAGCATTGTCCTTTTTCCAGACGGCGCTTCATAATGTCACAGAATTTCCCCTCATTGTCACTTTCCACGGCTTTATCCGTTATTTCGAAATGTGCTTCAATAACGTAGCGGACATTCTTAAGTACAAGTGCCGCTCTCTGCTGAATGTCATCCGTAGTACATATGTAGTCTTTTGCCGCTCCGCCGTACATTAGTGTTTTGATGTTTACCGCAGATATTTTTGATTTGACCTCGTTTCGCCGGATGTTGGTGAATTCAATTGGTGAGAGAACATAAATTTTGTCTATGACCCATATCAGTCCGGGGTGCCAGTATATAGCCTCAAGAATTCCACGCGCGGCAGACGGCGTCATTACGTCGTAGCTAACGCGTTCGACCTTCATCTCTGGCCGCGTGAAGCATGCATAATCGCCCCAGACTTCAACCTTTACAGGCATTTGCATATCTCCTTTCAGTTTAGTTTATTGTTAATGTCATTTTTCAAATTATAAAACCCGCTCCGTCACTGACGCCGAACGCAAGACCAGTATTAACATCATACAACGAAAGATCCCGTAGAACGGCTGTATTCGGGGTAAGCCTTTCCGCCGCGCCTGTATCAACAAGTTCATTGAAATGCTTGGGATAAACTCCGACAGCATATTGCCCCAGTTTTCTCATCAGGCTTCTGCTGATACCGAAACTTTTCAGCTTCTCGACCAGCTCAGCGCCACCCTCGAGCGGTATATATACTGTGAAGTCTGCGCTTTCGATTACCTTAAACCGTTCTGCTACCGATACGAACGGCATCGCTCCGTTATCAATTTCACTTAGTATTGCTTTTGCGTCAAGAGAACTGTTGTCCTTAAGCGTATAGTACAAAAACTCAAAATAAGCAGCGACGGTCTCTGGTGAAGAAATGTCATCAAAATTGCGCATTACATGTTCTGCCGCCGCAATGTTCTGGCGAATTATCTCCGGAGCTTTGCATTCGCTTTCAAACAGATTTACGATGCTTTTATCAGAAGAGCGTTTTCCCTCTCGGTTACAGCGTCCGCCCGCCTGAATCATAGAATCAAGTCCCGCATAAGCACGGTAAACAACAGGAAAATCAACGTCTACTCCTGCTTCAATAAGGCTCGTTGAAACAACGCGGCATGACTCGCCGTTATGAAGTCTTTTGCGTATTTCATCAAGAATATGCCGTCGATGCAGAGGAAACATTGTCGTTGACAGATGAAAGCTTCCATCCTTATCAAGCATAGAAAAAATATTCTGGGCCTGCTTTCGATTATTTACAATACACAGCACCTGTTCTTTATCAGATAGACATGAAGCAAGCTGTTCATCTGTAAGTTTGCCGGCATTTTTATAAGTTACACGTCTGAAGAACTTATACATACCCATAACATCAGGGCAAAGCTCTCGTGCCTTGTATGTAGGGCAGGCTTTTTCAAACAGTCTGTTAAGAGATGGCTGAGTCGCGGTGCATAAAACGGCGGAACAGCCGTAACGCTCGATAAGCTGTGATATTGCCGATACACACGGCATTAGGTACGGTATCGGAAGCATCTGCGCCTCATCGAAAATTACTATGCTATTTGCAATATTGTGCAGCTTGCGGCAGCGGGATGGTCGGTTAGCATATAAGGATTCGAAAAACTGCACAGTTGTTGTCAGAATAATCGGTGCATCCCAATTCTCCGCAGCCAGGTAACGTTTGTCCTCCTTTTCTCCGTTTTCATCTGTTTTATAATCAACGTTTGAGTAATGGGCAACGACATTGTCTTTGCCGAATATGTCTTCAAAAATGACCTGTGTTTGCTCGATAATGCTTGTATATGGTATTACATAAATTACTCTTCGAATTCCATTCTTTAAGGCATGGTTTAGTGCAAACGCCATTGACGCAACGGTTTTGCCGCCTCCGGTTGGGACTGTAAGAGTAAAAAGCCCCCTTTCACAACTGCTTTCTTTCGTTACCGCGTTAAGTATATCGCAGCGTTTTTTGTTTAGCTCAGTCTTTGGATTCATCCATGAAGCTGTATAGTCATTGAGTTTATCAGCAAGAACTTCAATGCTTTCACCGACTGTTCGATCAACCGTACTGCCGGACATAAACTCTTCCGTATCCAAAAAATCAGCATCGACAAGACAGGAATACAGCATACGTGTAAAAAAGAACGCGCTCTGGCTATCTGTCAGAAAAGCTGGAGGAATCTTCACCTCATTTATTTCTACCTCTGTTTTGAATGCGCTGTAATCCTCAATATCCACGCCAATTTTACGACTCATTTTGCCGAAAAAAGTCGGATCATCAGGGCTTGCGCTTTTTCTGTTCCCTCCGTCTGGAAGGCCGCTGTGGTGACCCGCAATGCAAAATGCTGCCGGAACGTTTTTCAATGCAAATGCTTCAAGCGCCCCCGCGGTTGAATGGTCAACTTTTTCTGTCGAGCCCATAATTCTTCGTTGGAACTTGTCTGAGTACTTACCAATGTCATGAAGCATACCACAGAAATAAGCGAGATCGCCTGCTCCGAAATAACCGGCAAATTCAGCTGCCTTGAGCGCTGTTCCTGTCAGATGATCTATAACGCTTTGATTTACATCTCTTGTGTTAGAGCAATGTGCAATAAACATTATAAATGCTCCTTTCAAAAATAAAAGGCAACACCGCACAATGACGGAATCTGCCGATATATGATAAAATAAATCGGTGAGTATCCTGCTCTGTACGTAATTTCAAGGGTGCACCATCGCCGTGGCCTATGCGTTATACGGTTTTGCCATGATATTACCTATATATTACAGCTCTGGAGTACAATTAACAATTATTAATTATGTTAAAGATTTTGTTGAATAATGGTTAATATTACAAAATAAGCCCTGCCAAGTGGCATTTCTTGGTCCTTAAATGCGAAAATTGGCACAATTATATAAACACCATAATAACAAAAAGCAGCTACCAAACCGGATAGCCGGAAGGGGAGCTGCTTTAATTTCAGTCTTTTTTATTTTCCTGAATTTCTTTGTTCACTAATAGACAATTTGAAAGCGGGATACCCCCGCTAATATGGGATCATACGCTTTTTACGAAAACAGCAGTCTTGAATCCGTGTTCACGCCAGAGTCTTGAAGACTTCTCCGTTTCGACTCTCCTTACAAGCTACTGGCCTATGCTGGGCTTTGGGTGGGTCATTATTCGTCAGCCAGACGATATCCAACTCCTATTTCTGTGATAATATATTTGGGCTGCGCGAGGTCCTCATTCAGCTTCCGGCGCAGATTACCCATGCAGGTGCGAAGAGACTGCGTGTCGTCAGACGCAACGGTGCCCCACACATTGTTTATGATGAATTTATGTGTCAGAACCTTGCCCTGATACTTAATCAGCAAAGACAGCACTTTATATTCATTTGGTGTAAGGTGTATTTCCTCGTTGTCAAGCCAGACTCTTCTTTTTTCCTCATCGACCGTTAGCCCGTCCAGTTTAAACAGCGTCGATTTCTGACTGTCGTATAACTGTGAAACAAGCTGATGACGCAAAATAACCCGTATACGGGCAAGAAGTTCCGGTACGCTGAACGGTTTTGTTAAATAGTCGTCGGCGCCTGCATCCAGTGCTTCAACCTTCTCGCGATCATGTCCGCGTGCGGAAACTATGACAATAGGTATCTGAGAAATTTCCCGAAGTCTCTTGATAACCTCCAATCCGTCGATATCCGGAAGTCCGAGATCCAAAACCAACACATCTGGATTGTGGGACGCGGCGAGCATTAAAGCTCCTGCTCCACTGTCTGCCTCAATGCACTTATAGCCCTGTGTCTCAAGCGAGACCTTTAAAAAGCTTCGAATTATTTTTTCATCATCAACGATTAAAATCAGAGGCTGCATTTATATTACCTCCTTCGACGGCAAGCTGAAAACAACGTTTGTCCCGTGTGGTTCTGCATTTTTAATGGATATAGTCCCGCCGTGCGCTTCAATAATCGATTTGCATAATGACAGGCCCAACCCGAAACCGTGGCGTCTTCTGAATTGGTTGCTCTGGTGTGGTCGGAAACGCTCAAACATATGAGGTAGTTCCTCTTCCGGAATACCAGATCCGTTGTCGCTTACCTCAAAAGTAACAGCATCCTCCGTCTTATTCACAGAAACAAGGATAATACTGCCATCCGGAGTATAGTTAACCGCATTGTCGAGCAGATTTATAAGCACCTGCGTTATTAGCGCTCCATCCACTTGAAGCATGATAATCTCATCGGGTATGCTTGTAAGTATCGTATACCCCTGTGCACGATTTTTTACATGTCCGATTGCTTCCGCCACTATTTCTTCAGCCGCTTCCTGCTCAATATTCAAATTGATTCTTCCTTCGTCGACCCGGGTCATGTTGAGTATATTTTGGACCAGATCGTTCAGCCAGCCTGCCTCTTCGTATATGTTCCGCAAAAAGCTTTTTTTAATATCATCACTCACCGAATCAAAGTTATCAGACAAAGTGCTGGCCGACCCCATGATACCTGTCAAAGGCGTCCGCAAATCGTGGGAAATCGTTCTCAGCATATCCGCACGCATACGCTCACGCTGTATCTGTATCTGAGTTTCCTCTTGCTTCTGATAAAGCAGCTCACGCTCGAAAACAACGGCTATCTGCGTAGAAATCGTATCAAGAAATTCCATCTGCGCGTTTGTAAGAAATGCGGAATTATTCAGAGCGACACCAATAATCCCAAGCACTCCGTTCTGGCTGACAATCGGCATGTAGTAAGACCTTGCGTCAGAAAAAAGCTTTGTGCCGCATCCACAGGGATTCCCTGATATATATGCCTCACGGCAGACAACACGCTCCTTGTCATCAGTGAACACATCTTCGCCCTTTACATATCTGTTTTTTACATTTTCTGAAGCATCATAGAACTGCACAAGCACATTTGCAGAAAAATGAGCAGCAAGCTCATCCCCCGAAACCTCCGCGAGATTTGTGCTGTTTTTCACACCCAGCAGGCGTCTTCCGATTTGGTAGAGAGCTTTAATACGTGACTCCCGTTCCTCGGCGAGCAGGGTTTCACGTCGGATTCTAATAGTGAGCATGCTTGTAAATGAGCTGACAACAAACATGATGAGGAAGGTCATCGGATAGTCGGGGCTATACGCCTGAAAAGTGTAATATGGCTCGGTAAAGAAGAAATTATAAAATAAAACACCAAAAAGGGACGCAATCAAGCTGTAAAGATAATTTCCGGTCAGATATGAAAATCCTAAAATTCCCATCAGATATATCAATACAATGTTTGTCTCATGCGCCCCTAAATGCCTTAAAAGCATAGATACAATTGTACAGAGAACCATTATGACAAATAGCAAAACAACGATAGCTAAAGCATGCAGGAGCTTTATGTTTTTTGTCTGCGGATAAAATTCCAGTCCTCGAATAATACCTTGTTCCTTTATCTGCATGAATTGTCCGCCACCCTTCGTGTTGACACTGCCTATCAGTGTAAATTAAACCAGTATAAATATCAAGGAAAATTATGGCCTTCGGGCTGAATACTTTTCTCAACTTTCTTCACCATAAACCCTTCTTCTTTTTCATTTTATTTATTGTTTATGGTGTCCGTCAAACTTGGCATGGGTCAGTTCTTAAGGACTTTGAAATAGATATATGCAAGAACTACCGCCGCACATAAAAGGACAAAAGCAATTATTGCCTCCGTATTTGATATTTTGTCCTTAACAATATTGCCGTTTTTAATAATTTCAATGGAAGTGCAATGAATATCCACATCTCCACCGTGCTCGGTGCAATCGCGTGAAAAAACGCCCGTTATCTTTAGTGTATCACCTTTATGCTTATAATCGCCAAAAGTTTCTATGGTTTTTGCCTCGGTCTCGGTCATCCAGATACCAATAGCGTTCGTGCCGTCGTTGATATTTACCCAAGCATAATCTCCGCGCTCGAGAACCTCGCCGATTGCCTCCCCCTCCACTACCACAGTCTGCTTGTCATAGGTTTCGGCGTTATTAATTAAGTCGTTGATACCAATTGTTTCCTCCGCGTTTGCAGGAAGAATAAAACAAACCGCAAATAAAGCTGCGATAAAAATAAGCTTTAATGTTTTACGCATAATTTTTTAACGCCTCCGATTAAAAATCCGAACAGAGCGAAGACGGAAATGAATTCAAGTCTGCCGAGGTACATGGCGAGAATATACTGCACCTTCAAAATAGCCGGCATCGTCGCGGCCGTAACGCCGATGCTCAGGCCGACATTGCCCGTCACCGAAGCAGCCTCGAAGGCCGATTCTGCGAGGGGATACCCGTAAAATACCCCAAGAAGCGTGGTTATCGCAAACAACACAACATAGCAAATGATAATTAGCGCAGAGGCTTTGACGGTTCCGTCGTCCAATACATAGTCCTTTATATGGTGATATTTAACGGTCCTTACGTTTCTTTCAGGAGAAAGGATCTTTTTTATATCTGCAATTATCCCTTTGAAAACTATACCGACTCTCAGGCCCTTAAAGCCGCCTGCGGTTGAACAGGCGGAGCCGCCGATCAGCATAGCTATAACCATAACAAGGATACCGAAATCGCCCCACTCATTTGCAAACTGCCTTGCATATACATTGCCGAAGCCGGTAGTTGTATGTGCTGACAGAACATTATATACGACCCGCCTGAAGCTTGAAACGGCATTCGTATAAATGCCTGTCTGAGAAAGCTTCACAACCGCAAACGCTGTCAGCAGGAACGATGTTATAAAGAAGCTCTGAGTCTCTATGTTTTTGACCATCTCTTTTTTCTTTCCCTGCCAGATGGCGTAATGCAACCCGAAGTTCAGAGAGCCGAGAACGAAGAAAATAATTGTAATGACCTCGTACGCAAAGCTGTGATAATACATCATGTTCTGTGTATTAGGCGCAAATCCGCCCGTGCTCCATGCGGATTCAAAGATATAAAGGCCATGCAGGAAAGCCGGAAGAGGCGAAAGGCCGATGAACATGCCGCATATCCAGAGCGCCACAGTTCCGGCAAACAGGTAGATCACGCTGATTTTCCAGATGATGCGTGTGGTGTCCTTGACATTCGGAACAAGCCTAATGTCTTTTCCTTCGCCGCAATATATTTTATAGGCTCCGCCGACATGTTTGCCAAGAAAGCTCAGAGCCAGAACGACCATGCCCTGACCGCCTATAAAGGTCAGCATATGCCGCCACATATTCAGTCCGGTCGAGAGATGATCCAGATCCTGTGTCAGAATCATGCCTGTTGTCGTAAAGCCGCTCATAACATCAAAGCAGCCGTCAAGAAGACTCTTTGTGTGCCCACTCAGAAGATATGGAATTGAGCAAAGAAACATCAGCATGATCCACGACAGTGCCGCGATAATAAAGCCGAATTTCCAGTCTACCTGCAAATTGTCCGTACGCGTTCTTCTGCCAAGCAACATCAGCAACAAACCGACAATTACCGTAAAAGACATGCTTATCGTAAAATCCAGCGCCGGAGTCCATTCCGCCATCAGCAGCGATGTCAGAAGCGGGATGCCCATAAGCAGAGCAGTGCCAAGGACGATGTACCCGGTATAATAACTGATAATATAAATACTTGGATAACGTATTTGAGACTTTGTCATATCATCACCGCGCAATCAGGAATACAAGAACAATAAGTACACCGCAGTATAAAGCGGCATAAATTATCTCTGTTATCAGCCCTTTAGCCTCGTTTTTTCTGTTTCGCATACTGAGCTCCTCCGCTAAAAAGCTTTTTTATCTCGGGAAAAGTTGAACGTGTAGTGATTATATGTACATTGTCGTTGAGCAGTATCTGCGTGTCGCCCCTGGGGAATATAATTTTATCGTCCCGCAGAATGGATGCGAGTACGCATTCGGGAGGCATCGTAAGTTCTCTGACAAACTTGTTGAGCCAGCGATTGTGTTCATTTACCTGAACTTCGACTAATATCATTGCTCCTTTGTCAAATGTCTGCACAATCCTGCAAACGTCCCGGTCGAACTCATATTCAATGAGATTTGCGATAACCGCCGTACTGCAAACGGTCTGATCGACTCCAAGCGCTTTGAAGGTCGCAATGTTCTTAGGATTGTTGATACGCG
>JAJUHD010000117.1 GCA_029268085.1 Bacillota bacterium
GAGACTGTTCTTTTGTTCCGCTATAATTTGAGTCAGGACAAAACTATAAGCATAGAAGAAATTGACGATAATGAAGAATACGAAATGGTTTCCAAGTTATTTGTGGCTATGCATGACTCTCAATATGAGATAGTTCAATGAGTCCCCCAGACCGTTAAAGATAGTTAATAGACAAATCGTTGCGAAAAGTTTCAATTTAATTTACAAAGTCACGCCTTCGGTAAAATACCGTCCGCGTGATTTTAATTTTACTTCAAGGACACTTCGTTGTTTTCAAGCCTTTGTTTCAGTTCCAGAACCTTCCGTTCGATAAACCCGATGACCTTTCTGAATTCCTCATCCGGTTTTCCGGTCGGATCTTCAAGCCCCCAGTCTTCCCTGTATTTGCAAGGCAGATAAGGGCAGGTTACATTGCAGCCCATAGTTATAACGATGTCAACTGGCGGTATGTCTTCGAGCAGCTTAGGACGCTGAGTCTCATCCATGTCGATGCCGTAAAGCTCTTTTATAAGACGTACGGCGTCCGGATTAATACGGTCTTTCAGCTCTGTTCCGGCAGAATAGCTTTCGAAAACGTCTGAAGCAAAATGCTTTCCCAGGGCTTCCGCTATCTGGCTTCTACAGGAATTGTGTACACAGATAAAGGCTACTCTTATCATATGAATATATCCCTTTCAAAAACTATTCGTTGCTTCCATCCGGAATCGGAAACCAATGCTTTGTGCTGTTTGCGATCTTGACGAGTATCAGCATAACAGGAACCTCCGTCAGGACTCCAACGGTAGTTGCGAGCGCCGCGGGAGAGGTTGTTCCGAACAGAGCGATAGCTACAGCGACCGAGAGTTCGAAAAAGTTGGACGCGCCGATCATGCCAGCGGGCGCCGCAACGTTATGCGGCAGCTTCAGCCACTTGCAAGGCAGATATGAGATGAAGAAAATAAAGAACGTCTGGATTGTTAGCGGAACTGCGATAAGGATAATATGGAGAGGATTACTCGTGATGGTTTCTCCCTGGAAGGAGAAAATCAGTATAAGCGTAAGCAGAAGTCCCGCTATTGTAACATTGTCAAACTTAGGCAAAAACTGCTTCTCGAAGTATTCAAGCCCCTTCTTTTTTGTTACGAGAAGCCGCGTCAGAACGCCTCCCGCCAAAGGTATCACAACAAACAGCACAACGGACAGGATCAGTGTGTCCCATGGAACCGAAACGTTGCTCATGCCAAGCAGGAATTTCACTATCGGGACAAAGGCAAACAAAATTATAAGGTCGTTTGTGGCAACCTGAACAACCGTATACGCCGGGTTTCCCTTTGTCAAAAGACTCCATACGAACACCATTGCTGTGCAGGGAGCCGCACCAAGCAGAATTGCTCCGGCCAAATACTGCTTCGCCAGCTCTGCCGGTATGAGGCTTTTAAATATGACGTAAAGGAAAAACGATGATATAGCATACATAGTGAAGGGCTTGATGAGCCAGTTAGCCACCCATGTGACATATAGACCCTTAGGATTCTTTCCGACGTTTTTAATGCTCTGAAAATCAACCTTCATCATCATCGGGTAGATCATGACCCAAATCAGGACAGCTACCGGTATAGAGACTTTCGCATATTCAAACTTATTCAGGAAAGCAGGTATCGAAGGCAGGTATCTGCCGATCAAAACTCCGGCCGCCATGCAGAGTATTACCCATACCGTTAGATATTTCTGAAAGAATCCTATACCTGCCGTTTTTTCCTTGCTCATAATATCATTCTCCCATATTTTATTAATCTATTCCATTTATGGCATTCAGTCTTCTCCATTTGGAGTCCTTGAACTGCAAATATTCTGCCGTCGGCATTTCAGGAATTCCTCCTCATCTTTTTTGTAATTTGGAGATTCCTTGAGCTTTTGCTCAAGATAAAGCCACAGCTCCTTATTCTCTTCCTTGAATTTGTCGCTGATTTTATAGTATGCCCACTGCGCCTGCTTTGAGCTGTCAAGGATTCCGCACTGCTTGAGCGCTGTGAGATGCCGGGAAACATTCGACTGTGTCATTTTTAAGCATTCCTCTATTTCACATACGCACATTTCGCCCTGCAAAAGGAGAGAGAGAATGCGAAGCCGGCTTTCTTCAGCTAAAGCTTTAAATATATCAACTATTTTCTTCACCTCCAGTTTATCACTATATGCTCATTTGCTCATATAGCATATCATAAAAAATCATTAATTACAACAGTTTTTTAATAGGTATTATAATAAAAACGCCCGCACGGAACATTCAAAACGTCCCGCGCGGGTACGTTCTTTATTATTTTATAAACAGTATATACCACCTTCAAAATGACAAAATTTTTTAAGCCTTTCTGCTATTATCACAACATATTGTGGTAATTGAAATCGGAAAGCGAGGAAACAACTATGAACTCAAAAAAGCCTTCTGTCATAAAACCATGGCTGAAGTATTATGACAAGGATGCCATTGCAGAAGAATTGCCCAAACGCACATTATTTGATTATCTTTTCCAAAACAATAAAAACCATTTAAACGATATCGCACTGAAATATTTTGATAATGATATAAGCTTTGGAGAATTGTTCGATAACATAAGGAAAACCGCCCGAGCCTATCTGGCCCTCGGCGTAAAAAAAGGAGATATCGTTACCATCTGCTCTATCACGACACCGGAGATTGTATATTCCTTCTATGCAATGGATCTGATCGGCGCCGTTCCAAATATGATCGATCCGCGTACCAGCGTTGAAGGCATACGCGAATATATCGAAGAGGTCGGATCGAAATATATCTGCGTGCTAGACGTGGCATATCCTAAGATCCGTGATGCCGTTATTGGGACAGACGTGAAGAAGGTCGTTGTAGCATCCGCAGCAGATTCGCTTAGGCCTTTGCAGCGTGCCGTTTATCGTTTGACTAACAGGGATACAAACAAATATTCTCAGAACTGCATTAAATGGGAGCAGTTTGTTGAAGGCGGCACAGGCATAAAGCTTAAGCCTGTACCCTACAGTCCGGGACACTGCGCCGCAATTGTACACACAGGAGGAACAACCGGTTCGCCAAAAGGCGTCATGCTCAGTGACGACGCTTTTAACTCCCTTGCTTTCATGTACGGAAAAGCAAAAATAGATTTTAAACGTCAGCAAAAATTCCTTAATGTCATGCCTCCGTTTATTGCATATGGTTTTAGCTGCGGTATACATATGCCGTTATCGCTTGGCGTTACATCCATTATAATACCCGATCTTGATCCAAAAAAGCTCGCGTCCCTGATCCTGAAATATAAACCCGCGCATATGAGCGGCGTGCCGCTGCACTATCAGGTGCTGACAAACGATAAGCGGATGAAGCGTGCTGATCTCTCATGCCTCGTCAACAGCGGCTCAGGCGGAGACTCAATCAATATCGGTACCGAAGAAGAGGTTAACCGGTTTCTGATGTCTCATGGCAGCAAGTACGCCCTTGCCAAGGGCTACGGCATGACCGAGCTTTGCTCATCCACATGTACCTGCATGGGCGAACTGAATAAACCGGGCAGCGTTGGTATCCCTTTAATTAAAAACACGATCTCCGCGTTCGAACCCGGAACCGATAAGGAACTGGATATCGGTGTAAAAGGTGAAATCTGTATCACAGGTCCCACAATGATGCTCGGATATTACGGCAAGCCGGAGGAAACCGACAACGTGCTGCGCAGGCATTCAGACGGAAAGGTCTGGGTGCATACAGGCGACTTCGGCTATATCGATGAGGACGGCTTCGTTTTTATAGATACCCGAATCAAGCGCATGATCATACGGCATGACGGCTTCAAAATATTCCCCAGCCATATTGAAAATATTATCAGCACACATCCGGCTGTTGAAACCTGCTCCGTCGTTGCTACGCCGAACAAGGAACAGCTAAGGGGATATCTTCCATATGTACATATAGTTCTTAAGAAAAATACGCAGAAAAGTCAGAAGCAGATTAAGTCCGAAATCATTACGCTGTGCCGGGAAAAATTGCCTGAATATATGCAGCCGGCCGGATACAAGTTCTGCGAATCACTCTCTTACACGCCTGTCGGCAAAGTGGACTACCGAAAGCTGGAAGCGGAATCGGTCTGACCGTTTGATGCTTAAAAATGATATCGGGGGAGAACAAATGAAAAAGCGCATTGTACCTTTTATGTTTGCAATAAGCCTTCTGATCTGTCTTTTTCCGACCGCCGCTCTTGCCGTTGAGCCAACCGCAAACACAGCGGATAAGCAGCAATACACGGCTTATGCAGCTATAGGAGACAGCATCTGTGCCGGTTTTGCTCAGGCCGACTACGCATATTGCAACGGTTTCGATATGATGGAGAACATAAGCAATTCACCGAAGGACTGCTATGTAAGACTGGTCGGCAGAGCGTTTGGCATAGACAGCGCTACATATAATCTCGGCAAATGCGGCTGCGATACGAACGAGCTGCTTGATATCCTGAAAAATGAGAAAAACAATTATAATGGTACTTATCTTGGATACATCGGAGCAAGCGACCTTATAACACTGGGAATAGGCAGCAACGACCTGCTCATGGCGGTGGTGGATAGCATTTTAGCTTGTGCCGGTACTACTATGACCCATCAGCAGGCTATGGCACTTGTCGAGCCGCTTTTGACCGGTGATATAGACGGAATTGTCAATTTAATTGAGACTATCACGGGCATAAAGCTCAGTGAAGATCAGATTAAGGCTATTCTGGAGGCGCTCTCCGACGAAAAATTGAACGAAACTCTAAATGCAGCTTATCAGAAATTTATCGCGAACTTTCCTCTAATAGTAGATAATCTCAATTCAATTAACAAAACTGCCGAGATAGTTATTTTAAATTATTATAATCCTTTTAAAGGCAGGAATTTTAGCTACAGAGATTTAAAATACAGCATTGGAGATACCATTCAGAAATTTACCGATGATATGAATTCCTTTACGGCCGAGTATTGTCAGGATCAGTGCTATCCGTATGTTGACATTCGCGATATTCAAACAAATATGGATATCGGTACTATCGACCCGCATCCCTCAAAATATGGCCATACTCAAATCGCCGATCGCATCGTTGACAAACTTACGCTTACTGTTACGGCCACAGCGCAAAGCGGCGGAACAATAACTCCTTCCGGCGTTAATGTTGTCAAAGAGGGGGATTCGCTAACTTTCACCATTACGCCTGACAGCGGATATATGATAAGTGATGTTCTCGCAGATGGCGTAAGCGTAGGATCTGTGAGCACATATAAGTTTGAAAACATAACGGCAGATCATACCATCACCGCAAGCTTCAGCGTCGATATCGGTACGGCTCCCGTGCCGGGAACAACGTATTACAAGACCTACTCCGCACTGGGAGACAGCATTACCGCAGGCTATGCGCAAAAAGATTACAATGGGGATTTCAGCAACCCTTCAACCTGTTATGTTGCGGTTGCCGCGGAAAAGCTCGGCGTGAAAAATAACAGTAATCTGGGTCTGCTGGGTCAGAAATCCGGAGATCTCCTGTATGTCCTGCAGAACAAAGATGCTAAGTACCATGATAAGTTTTCATGTGATCTCGCAGCTTCAAACCTTATCACCATCGACATCGGCAGCAACGACCTGACAATGGCGCTGCTGGGTCTGGTCTTTGATTATCTGAAAGTTGACCTGAGCGAAAGGACTCCCGAACAGCGGTTGGAGCTTATCCTTCACTGCATAAACGATATTAAGCTTGAAACCCTCTATGAAGATATCAGGACATATTTGAGTCCTGATATAACCGACGCGCAGATAGACGGGCTGCTTAATGTTCTTAAGGATACAAGTCAAGACAGTGAGCTCAATAAAAGGTTCTCGGAGGCCTATGAAAACTTTACGAAAAACTGGGATGCTATCATAAAAGAGATCCGCAGTAATATTAATCCCGACGCAGCAATCGTAGCTCTCGGTTATTACAACATCCTCCCCGACAGCTTTAATTATAATGGAACCGAGTACCGGATCAGCACCCTGAGCGGCAAATATGTAGAGATGATGAACAGCTATATTTCAAAGGAATCGGAAACAGCGGACGAATATATTTATGTCTCTACGCAAGGCGTGGAATTGATAAAGGCCGGCGGCCTTATCATGGTAGACCCTCATCCATCGGAGAAAGGCCACACGGATATCGCGAACCGAATTGTAGACGCCGTCCTCAGCAAAATAACGGCAACCGGCGGCACGGGTATTGCTGTAAGCCCTGAAGGCGCAAGCATCGTGGCCTATGGCAGAACCGAGGAGTATTCCTACACCTATAAATTCACACCCGCTGTCGAGGATGTGTTTGTAAACGGCGAAAGCGCTAAAGCTCCCGGCGGCGTCTACATCTTCAAAGAGGTAAAAGGTGACTGCACGATAAGCGCAGCCGGCGCAGTCATCCCGACTCCGTCAATCCCCGTTCCGCCTGTTGCATACGATTCCGCTGTATATAATTACTATTCTGTGACTCCGTCGGCTTCTGAGGGCGGAAGTATTTCACCGAGCGATAAGCAGCTTGTTAGAGAAGGAACCGATAAAACCTTTACCATCACACCGGACAGCGGCTATGAAATCGCCTATATCATGCTGGACGGTAAAAAGATCGATACGTCCAATACTGTTACGCTTACGAATGTAAAAGCGGAACACAGCTTATATGTGGCGTTTAAGGAGACAGGCAGCGGCGTCATTAAATACAAAAATCCGTTTACCGATGTCAAAAGCACAGACTGGTTCTATGAGGCGGCAATGTACGCTTATTCCAAAGGACTAATTAAGGGTATCTCGGCAACCACGTTTGAGCCGAACACCGCCACCAGCCGGGCAATGATACTGGCGATCCTGTACCAAATGGAGAATAAGCCTGCCGTTGAGGGAAACGTTGAGCTGTCCGCCGCCATCACGGGCAAATGGTATAGTAACGCTATCATGTGGGCAGCTCAAAATGGTATTATAAAAGGTTACGGAAATGGTGAGTTCGGACCCGATGACAAGATCACCCGTGAGCAAATTGTGACCGTCCTTTACCAATATGCCGTTTACAAGGGATATAAAACCGCAGCTTTGGCTGACTTAAGCGGCTATACCGATTCATCGAGCGTCTCCGAATGGGCTCGGGCAGCAATGCAATGGGCCGTTGCAGAAGGCCTTATAAACGGCATCGGCAACAGCAGCCTTGCCCCGGGCGGCACTGCTACCAGAGCTGAGATCACAGTACTGATCTACCGTTTCATCGAAAAATTCGGCGAATGACATTATTCAATTAATAAAATATCCCCCGCGATACAGAAGCATCGCGGGGGATTACCGTATTTTATTAGACCCCTGCTATGTCGCCAACGCCGTTTAGAATGATGCGAGGGCGGTAGGGATAGAGCTTTATTTCTTCCCGCGATGTAACGCCGGAGAGCACAAGAACCGTATCAAGACCGCTTTCGATGCCCGCGATGATGTCGGTGTCCATTCTATCGCCGATCATTGCAGCTTCATCGGAGTGGACGCCCAGCATCTTGAGGCCTGTGCGCATCATGAGAGGGTTCGGCTTGCCGACGTAGTATGCGCTGACACCAGTTGTGACTTCAACAGGTGCGACAAGCGCACGGCAAGCGGGCATTATTCCGTTATCGGACGGCCCAGTGAGGTCCGTGTTCGTTCCGATCAGCCTAGCGCCGTTCATTACATGCTGCATTGCTCTGGTAATGCAGTCAAAGTTATAGCTGGGTGTCTCGCCGATTATAACATAATCGGGGTTTACATCATTAATGATTATTCCGGCATCGTGCAGAGCGTTGAAAAGGCCATGATCGCCGATTACATAGGCGCTGCAGCCCGGGCTCTGCTTTGAAAGGAATTTTGCCGTTGCAAGAGCACTTGTATAGAAATGTCTCTCGTCAACCTCAAGCCCCATATACAGAAGCTTCTGCTGGAGCTCTTTCGGAGTTTTGCTGCTGTTGTTCGTAAGGAACAGGAACTCCTTGTTCTCGCGGTATAGCCATTCCACGAACTCCTTGACACCTGGCAGAAGACGGTTTCCGTGATAGATCACGCCGTCCATATCGCAAATGAAACCTTTTTTTGATCTGAGTGTTTCCATATTTCGTCCTCTCTGTATATATTCTCTTATAATCCTAATATACAGCCGAAACGCGAAATATGCAATCA
>JAJUHD010000118.1 GCA_029268085.1 Bacillota bacterium
CTATTGTGCCCTATGCCGATAACATTATAGCCTCTGCCCGCGAGCTTGCGCGCAGCTGCCAGACCGATGCCGGAAGTAGCACCGGAAATTACAACAGTTTTCATTTTTCCTCCTTTTCAGCTATACCAAACAAACTGATTTTTATCAGACAAACCAGTTCCAGTGATGCCAGAAGCCCAGAGCTCCGGCCTCAAGCATTAATACAACCATCGCTATAACAAACAGCACCCCGAACACAGTAACGGACAAGAGCATGACTGTTCTAAGCGTTCTTTTCGTCTTGGCCCGAAACTGCGGGTTCCACGGAAGAGGGGGCAAAGTGTTTCCGGAAATCATGTTTTTATGCCATCTGACGCTCGCCTTTATCATCTGCTTCAAGAACGCGAAGCAGTAAACGGTGGCGGCGCCGAAAATACCCGCAAGTCCGAGTATGGACAGACCGAACAGCAGCGAGCCGGGATAAGGCATATAGGGGATGAGCCCTGCGACATTGAAATATCCGATGAGGGCAATGCCAAGAACTCCGGCGGCCGCAGCGGAAGCCCCAAGTAGGATGTTCCATGCCAAAAACAGAATATAGAACATCGTTTCGAAGATTGCTGTAAAAGCAAGCGCGAACTTCGTAAAGAAGCCGGCTCCTGCACTTGGTTTTCCCGTGTCCTTCAGACCATCGAACTGTGCGGCTATAGTCTTCGGAGAACCGAGTTTTGCCGCGATTTCCTCCTCCGGATAGCCATCCGCAAGCTTGAAGGCGAAATGCTGTTCATATTCGGAAATAATATCTTCCATATCGGCGACGCTGTTCTTTTTTAGCTCCAATCTCAACTGATCGAGATATTCAGTCTTTGTCATCTTTATTCTCCTTTAAAAGCGATTCTACAGTTTTTGCAAATTTCAGATAATCGGTGCGGTCGGCATCGTATGTGCTTTTCCCAAGCTCTGTAAGCGAATAGTATTTTCTCGGCGGCCCGCCGCTTTCCTCAGAAAGGTATGTGGTCACAAGCCCGTCGCTCTTAAGCTTCCGCAGGATCGGATAGACCGTACCGTCGGCGATGTCGATGCGCTTGGACAGATATTCCGAGATTTCATAGCCGTACCAGTCCTGACGCTTGAGCATTGAAAGCACGCACAGCTCCAGTACGCCTTTTTTATACTGTGTATTCAAATATGTCCTCCTTTAAACAAAAATCCAATAGTATATCAAATCTACTATTAAATAATATATACTAGTTTTGTAATTTGTCAAGGGCCTTCTTGAAAAATGCTGTTTTATTTTATCCTCACGCCATATTTCGGTAATCATCGCGGACATTTTGGAATAGAATACATAGGAACAAGGGGGTTCGCCGGACGGAGCTGACAACAGGCTCTGGAGGCAGCCCCCCACTTGATGCAAGGAGAATATTTATGTGCGGGATAGCAGGCTTCTGCGGCTTTCAGCAAAACTTCACCGACAACTATAAATACTGGGCAAAGATACTCGTCGATATGAGAAAGTCGATCTCCCACCGCGGCAGCGACAATACTGGCGAATACTTAGTGCCCCATCTTGGATTCGGGCACACGCGGCTCTCTATCAGGGATCTAAACTGCGGCGCACAGCCCATCATCAGGGAGAAAAACGGCAGCAGATATGTAATAATTTACAATGGTGAGATTTATAACACAGACGAACTTAAATCGGAGCTAATCTCTGCGGGCTACGTTTTCGAGACCACGACGGACACCGAGGTCATTCTCTATTCCTATATGCACTGGGGCATCGACTTTGTCGACAAGCTTAATGGAATCTTCGCCTTTGCGATATGGGACGAGGCCTGCGAATGCCTTCTGCTTTATCGTGACAGGTTCGGCATAAAACCTCTGTTCTATGCCATAAGAAACGATATCCTCATATTCGGCTCGGAAATCAAGGCGCTATTCTGTCACCCTTATGTTATACCAAGCGCAAATACGGACAGTTACAGGGAAATCTTTGGCATCGGTCCGGCGCGGACGGCGGGAAACGGTGTGTTTAAAAACGTATTTGAGCTCAAACCCGGGCATTATGCCGTTTTTGACAAAGACGGGTTTTCCGAAACGCAATACTGGGAGCTGCAAAGCTGCAAACACACGGACAGCTATATGGAGACTGTCAAAAAGGTGTCTTTCCTCGTAAGGGATGCGATAACAAGACAGATGGTTTCGGATGTACCCGTGTGCAGCTTCCTCTCCGGCGGGCTGGATTCGAGCATCGTAACAGCCGTCGCGTCAAAGTATCTTGCGGAAAGCGGTTCGTCCCTCAACACATTTTCGTTCGATTTCCGGCAGAACGAGATCTTTTTTGAGGCGAATGCCTTTCAGCCCGAGCGAGACAGACCCTATGTCGACGAGATGCTTTTAAATTACAGGACGAATCACAGCTATCTGGAATGCGACGAGGCCGATCTTGTGGAGCTTCTTATTCCCGCTGTGGACGCAAAGGATCTGCCCGGCATGGCGGATGTGGACGCTTCCCTGCTGTATTTCTGCCGGCTCGTGAAGCAGCGCAACAAGGTCGTTCTGACCGGCGAATGCGCCGACGAGGTCTTCGGCGGTTACCCATGGTTCTACAGGGAGGAACTTGTAAATACAGACGGCTTCCCGTGGTCGCGTGACCTTGAGACTCGAACGCTGCTGCTCCGCGACGATTTTGTGAAGGAGCTTCAGCTAGAAGATTATGTTCGCGCACGTTATGAGGAATCATTAAAGGCGGTTCCCGTTCTTGACGGAGAAAAGAAAAGGGAACGCAGACGCAGGGAGATAGCTTATCTGAATATCAAATGGTTCATGCAGACGCTGCTCGACCGCATGGACAGAGCGAGTATGTACTCCGGACTCGAAGCGCGCGTACCCTTTGCCGACCACCGCATCGTAGAGTACCTTTTCAACGTACCGTGGGGAATGAAATATCGTGAAAAAAAGGAAAAATCTCTCCTGCGCGAGGCGTGCCGCGACCTTCTGCCCGAAAGGATACTTTACCGCAAGAAAAGTCCCTATCCAAAAACCTACAACCCGAATTATGAGCGCCTCCTCTCGGAAAAGCTCGTCAAAATCGTTTCCAACCCCGGCGCTCCCCTTAACGCCTTTGTTGATAAAAAGAAGGTGCTTGAGTTTACTAAATCGCCCTCAGAATACGGAAAGCCGTGGTTCGGGCAGCTCATGGCAGGGCCTCAGCTCATGGCCTATTTGATACAAGTCAATTACTGGCTGGAAAAATACAGGCTGATATGATAAATAGAAACCGTCACATTTTAGCCCGCTAATGAGTAAAATGTATAAGCAGATAATCTTTAAGTACCTGTGCTGGTTGTGAGTTTTTCCGAAATTTATAAAAAATCTTGACAATCAAAAAAACTCGTGCCTATAATCAATCCATAATCCAAAACCATTGACGAAGAGTAGTAACCGGCATTAACCAATCCAAAGAGAGCCCCCGGCGGTGTGAAAGGGGCGGTTGGATGTTCGGCGAATGGACTTCGGAGGGCGGACCGAAAGGGCTTTCAGCTCAAGTAGGCTCCGACGGGTATCCCTCCCGTTATCAGCCGGGGACACGCATGATGGTGCGTGAAGCGAGTGGGCGCGAAAGCGTCAATTTGGGTGGTATCGCAGGAGTTTGGCTCTTGTCCCATGTGGGGCATGAGCTTTTTTGTTTGCCCCGCAAAAGGATGAGCAGGCTTTGAGAATCGGTCTCTTACCTTTAGGACCGTCCATCACGCCCAAAAATCACTTTTGGAGGAATATTATTATGAAAAAAGCAAACAAAATCGTCGCAGCCGTCCTTGCTCTTGTTCTCGCATTCAGTTTTGCCGCCTGTTCCAAAACCCCACCTGCGGCATCGGAATCTCCCGCCGCGTCTGCCGAAGCCTCTCCCGCCGCAGCCGACGTCAAGATCGGCATCCTTCAGTTCGCGACACACGCAAGCCTTTACGACTGCTACACAGGTATTCTTGAGGGGCTCAAGAACGAGGGCTTTGAAGACGGCAAGACCTGTACCATCGAATATGTCGACGGTCAGGGGGAGGCCGAAACGAACAGCCTCGCCGCTTCGAATTTTGTAACGAAGGGCTACGACATCATAATCGCGATTGCAACTCCCGCAGCCACGACCTCTTACGCCGCAGCAAAGGATGCGGGCATCCCTGTCGTCTTCTCCGCCTGCTCAGACCCTGTCGCCGCTGGACTTGTCGAGTCCCTTGAAGCTCCCAATACGGGCGCGACCGGTACGAGCGACAGCCTGAACTTTGATGCCCAGCTCAAGATGATCCGCGCCTTCATGCCTGACGCGAAGAAGGTCGGCGTCCTCTATACGACCAGCGAGGCAAACTCCGTCTCCCAGCTCAAGAAGCTTACCGAGCTCGCTCCGACCTACGGCTTTGAAATAGTCTCCGTCGGCGTAACAGACGCTTCAGAGGTCGCTGCCGGCGCTGCCTCCCTCGTTTCTCAGGGCGTCGACTGCATAAACAACCTTACCGATAATAACGTCGTCAACAATCTCTCCGTCGTAACGAATGCCGCCGATCCCGCTGGTATTCCGATTTTCGGCTCCGAAAAGCAGCAGGTTGCGCAGTACGGCTGCGTCGCTTCCGAATCTCTTGACTATGTCGCTCTCGGCGTAACGACCGGCGAGATGGCGGGCAAAATACTCAAGGGTGCAGACCCCAAAACCATGCCGGTTTCAGTCGTAACCGATTCCAAGCCCGTCTATTCCCTCAAAAACATGGAGAAGTTCGGCCTCACCCTACCCTCGGATTACAGCTCCGCAGCAAATATGGACGAAGAAAAGTAATTATTATAAAGCAGGTGGTTATACAATGGCTTTAGGCCTGATAGAGACCGTTTTCCGCGAAGGCTTCATCTACGCCCTTATGGCTATGGGCGTCCTCATAACGTATAAGATACTCGATTTCCCCGATCTCTCGGTGGACGGCACCTTCCCGCTCGGCGGCTGCGTTGCGGCTGCGCTCATCACTTTGGGCGCAAACCCGTGGCTAGTTTTGATTGCCGCATTCCTCGCGGGCGCGTGCATGGGAAGCATAACGGGGCTTTTGCACGTAAAGCTCGGCATAACCGACCTGCTCTCCGGTATACTCGTCATGACCGCCTCGTGGTCTGTAAACCTTATAATCACAGGCGGAACGGCGATTTATCAGTTCTTTAAGCTCCCGACCATATTCAATTCAGGTGTAGCTAAGGCTTTGCCCGGTGCTATTTTTGACCACAGGCAGCTCATCATTGTTTTTCTGCTTACCGTGATTGTCAAGGTTTTTTTAGATCTGTTCCTTAAGACGAAATCCGGTCTTCTGCTCCGTGCGGGCGGTGACAACAGCCGTTTCGTGACGAGTCTCGGCCAAAACCCCGGTAATGTCAAAATACTTGGACTTGCGATCGGCAACGGCTGCACGGCCCTCGCGGGCTGCGTCCTCGCCCAGCTCAACGAAAACGCAGACGTAAACGCCGGCAAAGGCATGGTAGTTATGGCGCTTGCTGCTGTCATAATCGGCACAGGCATCTTCCGAAGGCTCAGCTTCATGAAGCTTACGACAATGGCAGTCTGCGGCGCAATACTTTACAAGGCCTGCCTTCAGGCAGCGCTCCTGCTCGGTCTGCCATCTACCTATCTTAAGCTCCTAATGGCGGTCCTCCTTACGATCTCCATAGTTTCGCAGAAGCTCGGAAAGAAAGGCGGTGCCGCTCATGCCTGAAGAAACCACCCGTCCGCTCGTTGAGCTAAGCCACATCAGGAAGGTATTTAACGAAGGCTCCGTCAATGAAGCTCTCCTGTTTGACAATTTTTGCTTTGCCGTTGAAAAAGGACAGTTCATCTCGATAGTCGGCTCTAACGGCAGCGGAAAAACAACGCTCCTGAACCTCATCTGCGGCAGCCTGACACCCGACAGCGGCGCCATTCTCCTTGATGGGAACGATATCTCCAAAATGCCCGAGTATAAACGCTCCAGAGTTATCGGCAGGGTCTTTCAGGATCCCTCGACAGGAGCCTGTCCAAGCCTTACGATACTGGAGAATATGGCTCTCGCCGACAATAAGGGCAAACGCTACGGTCTTACGCCCGGCGTTTCTAAAAAACGCATCGATTTTTACAGGCAGCAGCTCGAGATGCTCCATCTCGGTCTTGAGGACAAAATCAATATGCCCGTTGGTCTCCTCTCTGGCGGACAGCGTCAGGCGCTCGCCCTGCTTATTTCGACCCTCACGCCCATTGATCTTCTCATCCTCGACGAGCACACAGCGGCCCTCGATCCAAAGTCCTCGGAAAACGTTATGGAGCTTACGGACAGGTTTGTCCGCGAAAAAAAGCTAACCGCGGTCATGGTGACGCATAACCTCCGCTACGCCGTCGAATACGGCAACAGGCTTATCATGATGCACAAGGGCACAATTGTTAAGGACGCCGCATATCATGAAAAGGATGGCTGTACCGTTGATGACCTCCTTAAAATCTTCAACGAAATCTCTATCGAATGCGGAAACTGATTATTTTTCAAAAAACATAAGTCCGTGTACACCTATGTACGCGGACTTATGTTTTTAAGCACTATATTGTCTGTAATCATATAATATATTGAAGCGTCTTTGAATGGAGGATAAACATATGACCTGTCAGAAAAAGCAAGACGAGGAACATGCTTCCGAGAATTGCGTAGCCTTTACTTACCAGTCTGCTGCGGTTTCTGTTCCAGTCACAGTTATACCTAAGGTCAATACTGGAAATATAAGCACGTTTTGCTGCGGGGAACCCAGCATCAATCCTTCTCCCTATAAAATAATCTGCAATTCAAATAAGGGAAACTGCAGTTTTATTCTGACTCAGAATATCTGCGTAGAAATACCGATAGAATTTTCAGCCGATGCCTATACAGGCTGTCCCAATATAGAATGTAAAGATGTGTCGGATAAAATGTGCAAGGATTGCGGAGGGTAAGAATTCTTTTAAGAAAGGAAATACAAATGTCAACGCAATTGCTATGCAATACTAAAATTGATTATTCCACTATTCCGGGAACGGAAACGGTTCCTTTTACGTTTGAACTTGACCTCTTAAATTCCAATCTGGATCCCCTTCCGGGCGAATACCAAAAATTCTGTTATATCGTCACCGGCGTTGGCGCCGATGTACCAACTCAGAAGAATTTGAGCCATTGGGTGCTCGTAGTCTGCGATGACATTACGGAGGACCAGATAATCACAGATACTATAACAGTAACAATTGACGGTGTTCCTCAAACTGTTATATTTGGAACCAACGTCGTGCTCCAGACCGACCCAACGACAGGTTGCAAAGGACTTAAATTTGATTTCCCGCTCTCAAAGCTTGGCGGAATTATGACCGTCTGCTTCGAACTTAACGTCACCTACCCCGTCGGACCAAACCATGTCTGCGTTAAGGGCGGTCAGGTGGTTGAAACCGAACTTAGCATATGCGGGCCTTCCTGCGGAGAACTGCAGCCCTGCCAGACCTTCACCTATCAGACAGCGACTGTGTGTGTTCCTGTCGTCGTAACGCCAACAGCTATTCCCGGAACTACAAGGACGATTTGCTGCGGCGATCCCGTGATCAATCCCGGAGAAAGAACCTGTGCCTCTGGCAGTACGCACTGCTATTTTACCGTTAGTCAGAGGGTATGCATTGAGGTACCGGTTACCTTCGGCGCAACGGCCACAGTTGGCGAGGCGCGCATAACGTGCGAAGATGTGGGGTCCAGCTGTACGGACTGCGTCTAATAATCAGCCTGCAATTTAGTAGAGAACCCCCGTTTCCCTTCTCCGGAAATGGGGGTTTTATTAACTATACAGCCACTTAATACTCGTTAAAATTATATTGATATCCTATGGTAAGGTTCGGTCCGTCAAACGTGCCGTCGATCTTCGCAAGCGTGCGGTTATATTGCTCACTGCCCTCTTCGTACGGTACCGGCTGATAATTGTTCCCACCGGCAGCTCCGGTACAGGCGCAGGGTATATGCTCGCGGTCCGCGATGCTCACCTTTCCATCGATATCCCGCTCAACCCTGAGCTTCAGGATTATCGTATCCGGGTCGCGCGGGGCCGTGTTTCCTCCGAATGACCAGTTGCCCAGACTATAATATATGTACTTTCCGTTATACTCCTCGGCAGGCTGCAAAGTATGCGGGTGGCTTCCAATC
>JAJUHD010000119.1 GCA_029268085.1 Bacillota bacterium
AAAAAGGAGGCGAACTGAGATGAATGAAACAAAGAACATTATGATCGTCGGAGTCGGCGGTCAGGGAACTTTGCTCGCGTCACGAATTCTTGGCAATGTCCTAATCGGTCAGGGCTATGACGTCAAAATGTCCGAAGTTCACGGCATGTCCCAGCGCGGCGGAAGCGTGGTCACCTATGTCAGATTCGGTAAGAAGGTCTATTCCCCGTTCGTTGATCAGGGCGAAGCGGATTACATTCTCGCTTTTGAACGGCTTGAAGCCGCGCGCTGGATCTCCTACCTTAAGAATGGCGGTACACTCATTATAAATGATCGCAGAATAAGTCCCATGCCGGTTATCACGGGCGCGATGTCCTATCCGGAAGATATCGTTGATAAGCTCCGCTCAAAGGGCGCAAGGATTATAGCGTCCGACGCGCTTTCTCTGGCAATTGAGGCGGGCAGCGCAAAGTCCGTCAATGTCGTCATGATCGGCATTCTTTCGGCACTAGCGGATTTCCCCGAGGAAGTCTGGCAGAAGGCGCTTACCGAATACGTCAAACCGAGATTCCTGGATCTCAACCAAAAAGCATTCTCGCTCGGCCGCGAATACGCGAAAAACACTCTCTAAAACTGTTTGAGCTTAAGATGCGTAAACGACGCCGAAAAATAGCGGCGTCGCTTACGCAGGTAATGTGCAGTCAGGGAGGGAGCGGCCATGCCGGGAAAACTAAAGGAAGTCAATATTAAAGAAGATTTGCCGGCAGCTTCGGATGCTGTCAAGCGCGTGACCTTCCACATCAGCAGGAGCAAGGCTCTGGGCTATTCCGCTCTGAAGATCATTCACGGCTATGGTTCGTCCGGCAAGGGCGGCAAGATCCGCACAGAGACCCGCGGCTATCTTCAGAGGCAGAAGGCAAAGGGCGTAATAAAAGATTTTATTCCGGGCGAAAATTTTTCAATTTTCAACGAGGCGACCAGAAACGCTTTTGACGTCTGTGATGAGCTTAGGCACGACAGCGATCTTGACCGCTCGAATAACGGAATAACCATTGTCATCATATAATAGATGAAATATCCTTTTGGATAAAGCGCAAACTATCTTCGTAAACACTTCAAAACAGTCTTGACAACATTATTATAAGATGTTATTATGCTATGGCTGAACTCAAATTTGCGGGCGTAGTTCAATGGTAGAACACCAGCCTTCCAAGCTGGATACGTGGGTTCGATTCCCATCGCCCGCTCCAGCAAAGCGAAGCTTTGCCGGAGCAACCTTAGAAAACCGTTTCCTTAGTTTGGAAAGGAGCGGCTGCCAACTGTGCTTGAAGCCTCGCTTGCGAGGATTTGTGCAAAGGCAGGCAGTGAGCGATGATATGCGCCAGTAGCTCAGGTGGATAGAGCAACTGCCTTCTAAGCAGTAGGTCAGGGGTTCGAATCCCTTCTGGCGTACCACTTTTCTCTCGGCAGGATGCCGGTTAAGGTCAGGACATTAGTTATATGGTGGGTATAGCTCAGTTGGTTAGAGCACCGGATTGTGGTTCCGGGTGTCGAGGGTTCGAGTCCCTTTACCCACCCCATAATAATTTCAAGGCCGGTTTTGCTTGAATCCACGATGGGATATAGTGTAATGGTAACACACTAGACTTTGACTCTGGTATTGTAGGTTCGAGCCCTGCTATCCCAGCCATTTTTATACTTTTTATGATTCAGTAGCTCAGTAGGCAGAGCACCTGCCTTTTAAGCAGGGTGTCGGGGGTTCGAATCCCCCCTGAGTCACCAAATACCGCGAACTCTAAGTCTTTGTTATCATTTTTTAGCGTTCGCACATACCCGCAAAACGTACGCTTTCAAGAGAGTGAGCATTCACTTTTTTGGAAGCGTACATTTATACATAGGGCGTGAAACTTTTATTAAAATAAAACAATTAAGCGAGAAGACAAGCTCATTGGCCGCTCTTCTCGCTTTAAAAAATGCTCACGCCATCTTGCGGTAAGCTAACCCGTGGAATAAGCTGAATGGTCGAATCCTCACAAGGTTTCTTTGCACAACCTCAATTTTCAAAATAGCGTTTAAGATCCATGGGGGAGAAAATCCCCTTTTCGGTAACAACACCGTCGCAGAGCTTGGGCGGAGTTACGTCAAATGCCGGATAATACCCCTTAACGCCATCCATTGTTGTCTTTGTTCCCATCGCCTCCATCACAAGGTTAGGGTCGCGTTCCTCAATAACCACTGAGCTCATATCGGGATGGCTTGGATTGGGAGTACCTGTGACATAATACGGGATGCCCCAGTAGCTTGCGGCAAGCGCAATCTGAAACGTACCTACTTTGTTGACAATATGGCCGTCAACAGTAATAACATCGGCGGCAGATGTAAACAAGTCAACTTTTTTCTGCTTCATTGTATAGCCGGGCATATTATCGGAAATCACAGTCACATCGAAGCCCATATCGCAGGCGACGGAAGCTGTCAGACGCGCGCCCTGAAAATACGGGCGTGTTTCTGGACAGATGACCTTTACGGCATTGCCGCGTTTACGGCATTCACGCAGCATGGTTCCGATGACGGTTTCCGCGAAGCACTGGGTCATAACGGTGCCGTTCATCGGAATTTTGTCTGCCAGGAGCTTGCCTATAACGTCGTATTTTCGGTAGTTTTCCTCAATCTGGTCGATTGCGTTCTGCTGCAGCGCGTCAACCAGCGCCATACCGGTATGCCCCGCTGCAATCTCGCGGCGCGCAACGTCCATAGCGCGCGCAGTTACGCGTTCCATTTTTGCGGCGGTTGTGGGACGGGCATGGGAAAGCGTGTGGGCGGCTTTGCTCAAAAATGCCGTCAATTCGGGCTCTCCGAGGTCTTTCGCCTCGAATGCCGCGAGGGCCATTCCCATAGCGGCGGCGAGGTAAGGACCTCCGCTTTGCGTTACCATATCGGCGATGGCCTGTGCGACCTCCTCATGGCGGCGGCAAATTACATATTCCTTGCGGACAGGATAGATACGGCGGTCAAGGATGCGCACCGCACCGTCCTCGTACCACGCCACATTTTCGTAACGAAGCAGAAATCCAACGCCTTCGTCAGCTCTTTTCATCTCGTTCCTCCTTCTATTTCCCGCGCATAACAGCTACATATTCTTCTGGTATCTCTACAATATCACCGTTGCTCAAAGCCAAAGAGCATATCTTTGCGGCATCTTCAACATAAATTGCACGTATATGTGCCTGCGCCAGAGAATTGCCGACTGTCAATACGCCATGGTTTGCAAGCAGGCAGCCTGTGCGTTCTTCCATGACCTTTACCGCTTCGAGTCCGACTTCCTTTGTACCGGGAACTGCAAACTTCGCTAAAGGAACATCTCCGCCCAAAAATGGTACCATTTCTATAAGTATGGTGGGTATTTTTTTATTATTTACAGCGAAAGCAGTGGCATAAGGAGAATGTGTATGAATAATTGCGCTGACTTCGGGCTTTGCTTCATAGACGGCAGCGTGCATCCTCCATTCAGAAGATGGCTGATACTTTCCCTCAAGAACGGTTCCGTCCAGCTTAATGACGACCATATCGTCTGGCGTAATTGTCTCGTAGGGAACGGAAGTCGGCGTGATTACCATATTCTCGCCGTCAAAAAGACTCAGGTTGCCGCTGGTACCGGCAAACAGCTTCTCATTATACGACTGCTTTGCGTAGTCGCATACCTCCTGCTTCATTTCTTCAATTGTCATACTTCTTATTCCTTTCCGGCACTCTCATTACCGTGCACCTTATTATGACAGCCAGTAAAGCGGCTTTTCATCAAAAGTTAGCTTTAATTTTTTCTGCAGTGCAATAGACGCGGCATTGTTGGTCAAAACATGGCAATAGGGCAGTCTGGAGTTTTGAATACACCAGTTGATAAGATGGGACTCAAGCGCTTCCGCTATACCTCGCCTGCGAAAATCCGGCAAAACCTCGAGCAGTCCTATTGAGCCTTCTTCATGGATGCCTGCAAAACCAGCACACCGGCCATCTACAAACGCCCCAACCATATAATCATCCAATCGTTCCCGTATATGCTTTTCCGTTGATCCGGGATGGTGGTAATTTGCCAGAACAAACGGCAGATCGGGAAGCTCGAGCTGCCTGATGACAATATTATCGCGTTCCAGCGCGATTGGACCGCCTGTATAAATCGCCTGCAGGCATTCAAAGCATTCCCTGAAAACTTCGGCTTCTATCAGCCTGTCACGGACGGACGGCTCGCAAACCATAGCAACAAACGTATCCGAAAACAGCGATGGCTCAGAAACAGTGCCCGCCGAATAGATTATATTGCCGCGTTTAAGGACAATGCCGTCCTCCGAGTCGTAGATGATAGAAGCCCCGCGATTTTTAAAATCACGCAAAAAACCGTATCTAAAAGGATCCTTCCGAACCCATTGCAATTCTTCCATAATCTTTCTGACGATAGACGCCATTCCTCTTCCGTTGTTTTAATAGGACAAGCTGCTGTAAAAACGCAGTTATTCCGAACAAAATGTCCAAACGATGTTGTTTTGATTTCATTTTTTACAGCGTATGCTAAAATGTTCGCTGTACAAGGCCAATATAACATATCTTACTGAGCGCTGTCCAGAGTTATTTTGTTTTTTCTGTGGAATTGTTTATCATTTGGCGGTTTTATCTTTAATTGCGTCCTTCGTTTGTGGTATTTTGTTAGTTTCTGTTTAATTGACACATTCCTTTTTTTCGTGATACAATAAGAAAAACCGCAGTCGCTTCCCAGTATCACTGCGGCGCAGATATTTAATCAGGAGGAAATATCAATGGAATATACCTATGAATACTTTAAAGAAAGCAGTGATTTTCTTAAAAGCAAAGTAAACTACACGCCTGAAATAGCAATAATCTTAGGTTCATGCCTTGGCCCTTTTGCCGAACAGATCGAAGATCCCATTATCGTCGACTATAAGGATATTCCGAACTTCCTTGTTTCCACCGCTCCTTCTCACGCAGGCAAACTGATCTTCGGCACAGTATGCGGACGTAAGGTGGTCTGCATGTCCGGACGCTTCCACACATATGAAGGCTATTCCTATGAACAGCTTGTCCTCCCCATCCGCGTTTTCAAACTGCTCGGCGTCAAAGCGACTATCCTTACAAATGCCGCCGGCGCTATCAACTCAGCTTACCGGCCGGGCGATATTATGATTATTTCTGACCATATCAAACTCAACGGCGACAGTCCGCTCCGCGGGAAAAACATTTCCGAGTTCGGCCCTCGCTTTTTTGATACCACCCATATGTATACTCCGGAGCTGCGCAAGCTGGCTCTCGAGTGCGCTGAGGGCTCCGGTCTCACCGTGCATGAAGGCGTCTATTTCTTTTTCACCGGCCCTCAATTTGAAACTCCGGCCGAAATTCGCGCCGCACGCATCCTTGGCGGTGACGCCGCGGGAATGTCCACTGTTACCGAGGCTCTTACCGCCGCTCACTGCGGCATGCCGCTTTTGGGACTTTCGGTAATGACCAACATGGCAGCCGGAGTGCTTGACAGCCCGCTTACAAGTGAAGAGGTTGACGAAACCGCTAAAGTCATTTCCGGCAGATTCAGCGAATATGTGAAAACCATCATCAGCCGTATGTGAGGGCAGAATATGAGATTTCTTCTGAAAAACTGTTCCATACTTGCAACAGAAAACGGGGAATTCCGTCTTCTGCGAAACGCTTTCCTCGGCATCAGCGGTGCCATTATCGACTACATCGGCGAAGAAAAACCCTCCTCCGCCTACGATTCGGAAAAGGACATGGGCGGCAAGCTGCTCGCGCCCGGCCTTGTCAACTGCCACGGCCATACGCCGATGGTTCTTCTTCGCGGAATAGGAAGTGACCTTCCTCTTCAGGAATGGCTTTTTGACAAAATGATGCCTATCGAGGATCGTTTAACCGCCGAAGATATCCGCGTTGGCAATCAGCTTGCGCTGCTTGAGATGATAGCCTGCGGAACCACCAGCTATTCGGACATGTATTTCGAGCCGCAGACAGCCGTTGAGAACGCGATAGACGCAGGTATCCGCGCAAACCTCTGCCGCCCTGTCCAGTGCTTTGACTCCAGCGAGAAATACAGCGAGAATATTCGTGCCAAACAGTCTATTGAGCTCTTCCGCGCCTTCAACGGCGCTGCCGACGGGCGAATCAGAATCGACTTCGCCATCCATGCGGAATATACCAATTTCCCCCACATCGTTGAGGCCTACTCCGCGGATTGCAAAGATATGGGCTCTCGGATGCAGATCCATCTGTCCGAAACAAAGAAAGAGCATGATGATTGTGTGGAGAAGTACGGCAAGACTCCGGCAGAATGGTTTCGTGATTTGGGAACTTTCGATTCGCCGACATCCGCCGCTCACTGCGTATGGGTTACCGAAAGCGATATGGATATTCTGAAATTAAAAGGTGTAAGCGTTGTCCACAACCCCACCAGCAACCTGAAGCTGGGCAGCGGGTTTGCCCCTATCCCTAAAATGCTGGAAATGGGCATAAACGTGACCCTCGGCACAGACGGCGCGGCAAGCAACAACAACCTTAACATGATGGAGGAAATGCACCTTGCTTCAATCATGCATAACGGCTATACACATGATCCCATCCTTATGAAGCCGGCTCAGGTTCTGAAGATGGCAACCGCGAACGGCGCAAGGCTTCAGGGCCGTGACGACACCGGTTCGCTTGAAGTCGGCAAAAAAGCGGACATCATTGCGTTCGATTTGGACAAGCCTCATCTGATGCCCGGCTTTGACCTAATGGCACTTTTGACATATGCTGCGCAGGGCAGCGATGTGTGCATGACCATGGTTGACGGAAAGGTGCTCTATGAAAACGGCGAGTTTTTTACCTTGGATGAAGAGAAGATCCGATACGAGTTCAATGCGGCGCTGAAACGCATCTACGGATGACCGCTTTTATCCTAGAATCCGCAACCGTTGGGCAATATTTTAAATACTCAACACTGATGCATATTTAAAAAAGAAGCGGGCTTTCACTCCGCTTCCTCAGATTTTATTTTCCTTCCAGAAGATTTACCTTTTTCTTCTCGAACAGCTTACGCCACGCATCGTCCACCGGTTCATCCGTGATAACATAATCGAGTTTTTCCACGTCACATGTGGCGATGAAGCCGGTCTTGCCGAACTTGGTATGGTCGGCCAAAAGATACACAATATCAGAGTTTTCAATGACATTGCGGCGAACATCGGCGATCTTTTCGTCAGAGTCGTTCAGCCCGCGTGTCAGGTCGATAGCTCTGCACGAGAGGAACGCCTTGTCTACGCAATGCTGCTGAAGATACTTAACCGTTTCAAGTCCAAAAAAGCCCTCCAGCGAATTGTTGAATATGCCGCCTGTGGAAATCAGCTGAATATTGGGGCAACCGGACAGCCGTCCGATAACGCGGTGTGAATTCGTTACAACAGTTAGAGGAATCTGGGCAATCTCATCGCAAAGAGAGAGGACTGTCGTGGAATGATCCAAAAAGATGCAGTCATTAGGAGAGATAAAACGGACCGCCTGCTTGCAAATGACCCGCTTTGCGTCTACCAGCAGTTCGCTCTTTACAGTGTTTGGCACGTCGACCGCCTTGCGATCCTTAACAACAGCACCTCCGTATGACCGAAGTAAAAAACCCTCCTTCTCCAAATCCTCAAAGTCCCGTCGGATTGTCTGGCCGCTTACATTGAACTTCTTTGCCATGGCCGCCACCGTCGCGGTCTTATATTCAAGCATATATCGCTTGATTTCTTCTCTTCTCTGCACCGTCATCATAGCTGCTAAAACCCTTTCCTACTATGTTAAAAAACTTAAATAAACGATATGACCGTAAATGAAACACAATTTGTCCGTTTCTGTGAAAATAACAACCGCTTTCTGGAACGCATTTCTGCTATTTAGGCGTGCCTAATTCCAGTTTGCTGCCGTAATTATGTCATAGAAATACGGATTCGTCAACAATCTTGTTGATTTATGGAGATTTTAACATAGTATTTTTTAACCAAAGCGTAAAATCTAAT
>JAJUHD010000120.1 GCA_029268085.1 Bacillota bacterium
ACCGCTCAGTCGGTCGTAAATAAGCACCGGGCAAAATACGACGACGTACGCAACTTTGCAAAACACCATGTTTTCCAAATCAACGATACGCATCCGACAATGGTTATTCCTGAGCTGATGCGGATCTTTATGGACGAGGACGGACTCGGTTGGGACGAGGCGCTCAACATAGTTTCGAACTGCGTCGCCTACACGAACCACACAGTCATGTCCGAAGCGCTTGAATGCTGGCCGCAGGATCTGATCGAAACACAGCTTCCACGCATTTGGCAGATCATTCGTGAAATAGATACTCGATATAGAAAATATCTAGACGAGAAATTCGGATGTAATGACGAGGCAATTTTGCGCAATCTGATCATCAGCGGCGGCAAAGTGCATATGGCAAACATCTGTCTTGCAGTATGTTTCAAGGTAAACGGAGTTTCCGTCATGCACAGCGAAATACTTAAAAATGAGCTTTTCCGTGATATATATTCACAAAAGCCGGATAAATTCACAAATGTGACAAACGGGATTGATCACAGGCGCTGGCTTACTCAGATTAATCCCGGACTGCACGGGCTTATAACCGAGCTTTTCGGCTCAGACTCTTATCTGCTGCATCCCGAAATGTTAGGGCAGCTCGAGACATTCGTATCCGATACTTCCGTCCTGCGCAGGCTGGAAGATATCAAGGCCGATAACAAGCAGAGACTTTGCGAATACGTCAAAAAGGAAAACGGCGTAATCCTTAATCCCGACGCCATCTTTGACGTTCAGATAAAGCGCCTGCATGAATACAAGCGCCAGCTTCTTTGCGCAATGCTGATAATGGAGCTTCAGCAGCGAATCCATGACAATCCGAACGCAGAATTCCTGCCGCGCTGCTTCATCTTCGGAGCAAAGGCGGCTAGCGGCTACAAGGCGGCAAAGCGTATAATCAGTCTCCTCTGCTCTCTTGCGGACGAGATTAATTCGGATCCTTTCTGTAAGGGAAAGCTTCAGGTCGTATTTTTGGAAAATTACCGCGTTACCGTTGCTGAAAAGCTTATGCCGGCGGCGCAGGTCTCGGAGCAGATATCCACGGCCGGCAAGGAGGCAAGCGGTACCGGCAACATGAAGCTTATGATGAACGGTGCTATTACAATCGGCACGCTTGACGGTGCGAACGTCGAAATGCATAAACGTTTGGGTGACGAAAACATGATCCTGTTCGGCCTGCGCGCAGACGAAATCGCCGACCTGAAAAAGCGAGGCTATGACCCTCTTTCTGTCTACAATAGAAACGACAGGCTTCGCCTTGCCCTGAACCATATGAGCCGTGGATTTCCGAACGGTGAAAGCTTCTCCGACCTTGTTTCAAAGCTGGTCTATGGTGGTGACGAGTATATGCTGCTCGCAGATTTTGACAGCTATGTTGCCGCTCACGATAGATTGTACTTATTATTATCCGATAATGATAAGCGCTCTGCAATCTCACTCCGCAATATCGCACGAAGCGGTGTCTTTGCAGCCGACCGAGCCGTTGCGGAATACGCAAAATACATTTGGGGCTTTTAACTGAAAACTAAAAAAACGCAGACTTTTGTCTGCGGTTTTTTATATTTGTCCGACCTAAAGCAACGTCTTTTTCAGACCTGTCCGCATATACTGCAAATATGAAAACTATATATGCGGACGAAATGTTTCTCCTCAATCTCATTATAAATTACTTTATCGTTTTGGCCACGGCGAAGCTCTGCGCCCTGCCGCTGAAGCGGATCCGCTTTGCTGTATCTGCCGCGGTCGGCGCTATCTATTCAGTATTGCCGCTTTTCGAACCTCTCCGTATTCTCGCATCGCCTGTTCTCAAAATCGTACTTGGTTTTGTGATGACGCTTATTGCGTTCGGAGCTGAGAAGATCCTAAAACCCTTTTTAGCGTTTCTGGCTGTCTCAGCTGCCTTCGGCGGCACTGTTTATGCGTCTTCCCTTTTTGCCGGGCAAAACATTGATGACGGTATTTACATAAACGCATCGATGCGCGTGCTCCTGCTCTCCTTCGCAGTGTGTTATTTCGTACTGACAATCGTTTTCAGGCGTTTCGGAAAAAAGCGTGCACGCGAAATTCGCAGTGTAAAAGTAACTCTATGCGGCAGGATCGCCGAGTTTCAGGCGCTAAGGGATACAGGAAACGAACTTTACGACCCCCTGAGCGGTCTGCCGGTCATGGTCGTTGATGTCAATGAAGCGGGCAAGCTCCTGCCGGAGCATCTTTTAAAAGCTCTGAAAGCCGGAGTTCCTGAATTCATTCATGCCTTGAGCGATGAGGATATATATTTCAAAAGGTTCAGACTTGTGCCGTATTCTGCCGTCGGGGTAAAAATGGCGCTCCTGCCTGTTTTTCGTCCTGACGAGCTTCTTGTGGACGGGCAAGAGGATAAAAACACTCTGGTGGGGCTCTGTCCCACAATTCTTAGCACTGACAGCGAGTATTCCGCTGTAATCTAATGATAATGCCGCTGTTTTGCGGTGATAGTGGAGATTATCGTAAAACGGAGGATTGCGAAAATGGAGCATAAAACCATCAGTCTTTACACAAGAGTCTATATCGCACTCATGGAAGCCCTTGCAAGGCTTGGACTTGTGTTGCCGCCGGGGGTACACTATATCGGCGGAAGCGACGTCCTTCCGCCTCCCCTGTCAAAATCCGAAGAGCGCAAAGCAATTGACGCCCTGGAGCGAGGCGACGAAACCGCGAAGAAAAAGCTCATTGAGCACAATCTGCGCCTCGTCGTCTATATAGCCCGCAGATTTGAGAATACGGGCGTTGGTCTCGAGGACCTTATCTCGATTGGAACCATAGGGCTTATCAAGTCCATAAACACCTTTGACTCTGAGAAGAAGATCAAGCTCGCGACTTATGCCTCACGCTGTGTTGAAAACGAAATTCTGATGTATCTGCGCAAGATCAGCGCGCAGAAGGCCGAAGTCTCCCTCGATGAGCCGCTTAACACCGACTGGGACGGAAATGAACTTCTGCTTTCGGATGTGCTGGGCACGGACGGCGACGAGGTCTCACGCCCGCTTGAGGACGACGCCGATAAGAAGCTCCTGATGGACGCGGTCGACGGTCTTGACGAGCGTGAACGCACTATCATAGTCATGCGCTTTGGTCTGGGAGGTTCAACAGAATACACGCAGAAAGAAGTCGCAGACATTATGGGCATCTCGCAATCATATATAAGCCGCCTTGAAAAACGTATCATTGTGCGCCTAAGACGTGAGATAATTCGCCAATCAAAATGAAATAAGCCATCACCTTATCGGTGATGGCTTTTGTTATGTCGTCATTTTATAGAGCTTTGCGAGTCCGCCGTCCGCAGTTTCCCTGTAATTCCGGTTTAGGTCGCGGCCCGTATCGTACATAGTCTTGATGATGAGATCCATCGAGATTTTCCTCGTAAATGTCAGGAAATTTGCAAGTGTCACGGCATTTATAGCCCTCATAGCGGCAACTGCGTTGCGCTCGATGCATGGTATTTGAACAAGCCCGTAGATTGGATCGCAGGTCAGTCCGAGGTGATGCTCGATAGCGATTTCGGCGGAGTACTCGATCTGATCTATACCCATTCCGAAGAGTTCCGCGAGCGAGGCTGCGGCCATCGCGCAGGCCGTACCGATCTCAGCCTGACAGCCGCATTCCGCGCCGCTTATCGAAGCGTTCGTCTTAACGAGAAGACCAATCAATCCTCCGACGGCGAGCGCATCGAGAATTTTTTCATCCTTGTAGCCCTTCTCGTCCTTAAAGTATTTGAGCACTGCCGGCACGACACCGCAGGAGCCGCAGGTAGGCGCTGTTACGATCCTTCCGCCGTCAGCGTTCTGCTCGCTTACCGCAAATGCGTAGGAACAGACCACTCTAGTCTCATAGGTAGCTTTGCTCTCGTCCATGTGCCGCTGGTTATACAACTGCTGTGCGCGCCGCTCTACATTCAGCCCGCCCTGCAGGATACCCGTTTTCGAGAGCCCCTCAAGCACAGACTGCTGCATGGCATCCCAGATCTCGGAAAGGTACGCATATATCCCGTCGCCTTCCATGCGGCGCACATATTCGCTTAATCTCAAATTATGTTCCTTGCAGTACTGAGAAATCTCTGAAAAAGAATTCTGGTCGTAAACTTCGTCTTCCTGCACGGCAGTCTCGCCTTCGGCGAGGATATCTCCGCCGCCGATACTGAAATAACGCTTCCGGAGCTGCTCTTTGTCACCCGAAAATCCAATGAATTCCATCGTGTTTTGATGTGGCAGTCCTTCGGTTTTCGTGTCAAATATGATATTTACGGGCAGCGGCGAAAGAGCGTTCCTGATCGCTTCGTCGGTTTTATGGCCTTTACCCGTTTTCGCAAGCGATCCGAATAATATAACCTCAAAGCGGTTTGCATCCGGACAAAGAGCGGCAAACTGCCTAGCGGCTTTTTCTGGACCCATAGTGTGCGAGCTTGAGGGTCCGCGACCAATCTTATATACCTGTCGTATAGATTTCATATTTTCTCCTAGATTAATATCTTTAAAGCTAAAAATACATTCACCTGAATTATTATGGCAATACGGCAACCGCTTCAGCCACTCTTATGCCGTCCACGGCTGCGGAAGTGATTCCGCCTGCATAGCCAGCGCCTTCTCCGCAGGGGAATATGCCCCTGACGGTTGTCTGAAAGTCGTCCCCGCGAAGAATACGCACCGGCGATGATGAGCGCGTTTCGATTCCCGTCATAACTGCATTCGGGTCGGCAAAGCCTCGCAGGCTGCGGTCAAAAATCGGGATCGCGTCGTTGAGCGTATCCGAAACATATTTGGGAAGACATCTGCGCAGATTGGCCGGCTTTACGCCCGGGCAATAGGTGGGTACTATGCTGCCGATTCCTTTAGAAGCTTTTCTAGATAAAAAATCGCCTACCGTTTGAATCGGGGCAAAATAATCCCCGCCTCCGATAATAAAGGCTTTGTTTTCCCACAGCTCTTGAAACCTCATCCCACCCAGCGGATGCTTGGTTTTGAAGTCCGAGGGGGTAACTCCGACAAGAAGTCCGGCGTTTATATTCTCCCCATCTCTCGCGCGGTAGCTCATGCCGTTCGTGACGAGACGCTCATTCTCCGAAGCTGCCGCTACGACCCGTCCGCCCGGGCAGACGCAGAAAGAAAACGCGCTCCTTCCGTTAGGCAAATGGCAAGCCAGTTTGTAGTCCGAGGGCGGGAGCATCTCCGCAAAGCCTCCGTACTGAGAAAATGATATTGCCTCCTGCTTGTGCTCGATGCGCACCCCGATTGCAAAGGCTTTTTGCTCCATAGGTATTCCTGCGTCCCAAAGCATCTCAAAAGTATCTCGTGCCGAGTGCCCCGGTGCAAGAATCAGCGCGTCACATGGTATTTCGTAATCTCCATGCTCCGAGGCAACGGTGACGCCGGTTAGAACCTTGTCTTTAACCTTTATGCCGCTCAGCATGTTTTCGAAGCGGATATCACAGCCAAGTCGTATCAACTCCTGGCGGATGTTTTTGACAACATCTCTTAAAATATCCGTACCCACATGAGGCCTGTTAGACCAGATGATATCCTCCGGCGCTCCATGCTCGACAAAGGTTTCGAATACATGAGATATCCGCGGGTCGTTCGTCCCGGTAGAAAGCTTTCCGTCCGAAAAAGTACCCGCTCCCCCCTCGCCGAACTGTACGTTCGAGTTAAGGTCGAGGCTGCCAGTTTTCCAGAAACGCTCAACATCCTCTGTACGTTTGTCTACGTCTCTTCCTCGTTCAAGAATAATTGGTTTCAGTCCCGCGCGCGCCAGATGCAGTGCAGCGAAAAGCCCTGCGGGACCCATACCGGCTATAACCGGAGGAAGCTTGCTTTTCCTTTTCACCTCTGGAAAAACATAGTTCTTCGGCTCGAAAAGCTCAATATGACTATTTTTTGCCGCAGCAACAAGATTTTCCTCATTTTCGGCGGAAAGTGTTACGGCACAGACATAATGGACGTTGCTCTTTTTCCTAGCATCGATTGAAAGACGCGTGAGACGCAAATTGCTGATGCTGTCCGAAGAAAGTCCAAGCTCGCCGGCGGCCTTTACCCTTATATCGTTTTCAGTATAATCGACCGGCAATTTTATGTTTGTGATCTTTATCAAAGCCCACGCCCCCAGATGGATGCATACATAATGTATGATGTATTATACCACAATCTAGCAGCTATTTCTATCCGATAAATACTTCTGAACTGATTTTTTCAATTATATATTGATATACGCAAAATTCGTCAAACAATAAAGGAATTAGAAAACGCTCCCGGAAAATTCCGAGGAGCGTTTTAAAGCTTCAAATAAATTTATCAGCCGATTTTTGAAAATAACTTATTGAAAAATTTGCCGACGCTTTCAAAAAAAGTTTTCATAGACTCGCCTATCTCTTGAATCTTAGTCTGCGCCGCCGCCAGCTTCTTTACGGTATCCTGCATTTCCTCGACCTTGGCCTTAAGCTGGTCGGGATCGAGCTTCTCTAAAGAACGGCAGAGCTTGAGCAGCTGGTCAACCTGTCCGTCAGTCACAGAGATGTTGTTATCTGCGGCAATCTGCTTAATTTGGGCCTTGACCTCGTCGTCCGTCATGTTGACAGTCTGTGCGAGTACCTTTTTAAGCTCATTTACTATCACGACTGCGTCATAACTGCCGATCTGATCGGCAAGTTCCGATGTCACGACAAGTTCCTGTGTTCCGGCAAGCTTTGCAATCTCATCGAGCTTCTGGCCGGTGATGTCCTCATAAGCCTTGTAAATCCCTGTCAGCGCCGCCGTACCGGATATACCCGCTACAGGGCTTGTCACTATTACCTTCGCGTTCTCGATACCGGCCGTGACAAGGGCGTTGGCATACATTTCTTTTGTGCACCAGCTTATATTAGATACGCTGACGTCAAGACCGTCTCCGTCGCCGAGGACTTCGAGGTATACACAGGATATCGACCTTGTTCCGATTATAGATTCGTCTACAAGCCCGTCAAGGTACTGCCTCTCCTCGTCGTTCGTAACGGTAAGTTCGGTCACGCTGCCCTCATCGATTCCAAAGGTTTTATAAACGGCCGCCTTCTGCTCGGCTGAAATATCGGCCCCGACGACCGCACGCGCATCGCCTTTTTCAAGAGCAAAGGCATAGGTCATTCCAAAGAACGTACAGACGGCAAGCAGCATTGAAATTAGCTTTTTCATTTTCGCGTTCCTTTCTAAAGTTTGAAAAACCAGATTTATTCTAACTCAAATCAATCAAAAGTACAAGATTTTCACATATAAATAGAACATATACGGAAAGACGTTCAAAAAAACGAAAATGTTCCGAGCATTCATTGAACGGATATGCCAAATAATTTACCAATATATACAATTTAGGAGAGAATCAATGCAAAACCTCACGGATATTGTCATACGTTTCAACAGCGCTCTAAACGGATTTGTCTGGGGGATTCCGATGATGGCGCTCATAATCGGGACAGGTCTGTACTTCAGCCTGCGCACCGGCTTCCCGCAGATCCGGAAGTTCGGATATGCGATGAAAAACACCATAGGAAGGGCATTCAGCTACGGCAAATCGAAGGACAAGGGAAGCGTGTCGCCGTTTCAGGCGGTCACGACCGCGTTGGCCGGCACTGTTGGCACTGGTAATATCGCAGGCGTCGCCGGAGCGATCGCACTCGGCGGCCCGGGAGCCGTATTCTGGATGTGGGTATCGGCTTTTTTCGGAATGGTTACTAAATATGCCGAAATATTGCTGGCTGTCAAATTCCGCAAACGTAACAAAGAAGGCGACTGGGTCGGCGGCCCGATGTACTATATCACGGGCGGACTCGGAAATAGCTTTCGCTGGCTGGCCGTCCTGTTTTCGTTATTCGGCGCAGTCGCCGCACTCGGCGTTGGA
>JAJUHD010000121.1 GCA_029268085.1 Bacillota bacterium
ATCTGGAAAAAATCGATCGGCAGCTTTCGGGAGCTGAAAGCGGCAAGATTTTCGAGCACGTCCTTCTGTGTCACGCCGGTATAGTAATTATACCAGCTCGTCCAGCCGGTGCAGGGCGAGACTTTCGGTTTCGGAACGCCGGACGCCGCAAAATAGCTGTCGAAAGCTACGCATTCTTCCGCAGATATCGTAAACAGGTCGAACATGACATACGAGACGCCGGCCTGAAGCGTTAAGCCTTTGCAATCCTTGATAACGCGAAGGCTTTTTTCTTTGCTGCTGTATTCAAAAACAGTAAAGCCCGATTTTTCGGAGAGCGAGCCGTAAAGCGTGATTGATCCGCCCTTTGCCTTGAGAATGTAGGTGTATGTCCAGCTTTGCAGCATGCCGCGCCTGCTTTTATAAAAGGAGTAGTCGCCGTACATGCCGATAAGAGGCATGGCGAGTGCATTCAGCTTCGGGATCGAGAAATCGAGACGCATCTCGCCGCTGTCCGTCCATGTCTGGTATCCGTTGAGAAATACGGCAGTCTCATCCGACAGGCTTTCGTCGGTCATGAGAAAGCAGTCCGTAATCGTAAGTTCCGTTTTGGGCGTTAATACGGCGGTCAAGCGTCCGCCGCCTTCAACGTGCGATTCATTTATAATCAGACTGAAATCCTCTGTCACCATGCCGAGCGTAAAATCCAAAGATATATTGCGATTGCCCTTTCTGTATGCGAACTTTCCTCCGCAGAAACCCATTTAACGCACTCCTTCCGTTTCCTTGACAAATAACCGCAAGAGCCTGCTTTATCGCGCATATGCCGATGCCGGCACACGCATGATTTAGAATATGTCATAATGCCGTGCTGCGGCTATGATATAATATAGCTCCATTTCTATAAGCAATGCAATCTGTGCTTTTGCGTCCACTTCCTGATCGCTCTGTATAACGTCGCCTCTCAGCAGCAGCTTCTGGCTCAGCGATACCAAGGAATGAGTTGCCGCCGAATAAAACCGGATGGCGTCGACCTCGGGACGGATCGAGCCGTCCTTCTGCCCCGTACGGATCGCGTCCAGCATCATTGCGCGCGTGTCAATGATGCCCGCCTCGTACTGTAGCAGCTGCTCCTTAGGGATCTGCTCTTTAACGACGTAGTTGTCGAATTGTTCCATCATCCGCAGCAGGACAGGGTGGGTTTCATGCAGCGAGCCTATCGTTTCAAGAATTTTCTTAACCTGCTCAAATCCGTTCAGATCCTTGAAATTCGCGGGGTTTAACTGCTGTGTCAGGCTGTCCATTCCGCTGCGCCAAAGCTTTGTCGCGCACTCGATAACAAGCTTCGGCTTGGTTTCGAAGTAACGGTAAACCGTTGCCGCGCCGACCTCAGCCCTTTTGGCAATGTCGGAGATTTTTGAGTTGTCGATACCGTTTTCAATAAATTCCTTGATCGCGGCGTCTTTGATTTCTTCTTTTCGCGCTTCGATTTGCCGGTCAAGCTCGATCCTGCGCTTTGCTTTTGCTTCCATAGTCAATCGCTCGCTTCCGAATGTTTTACAGAAATATATTTGGAAATGGCGAATTCAAAAACGTAGCTTCTCCCCTTATGTATCTTATAGGGCTCATGGAGATTCGCAACGCCGGGGAAATCGCCGCCGACGCCGCACTGCATATGATCGATGTTCACCGTGATAAAATCCTGAGCCGCCAGCTCGTGCCGGTGCTTGGCTTTTTCAAGCGCCTCCTGCGAATAGGGCCATGCGCTGAAATTGAAAAGCGTTCCGGCAATCATAAGGCCATTGCCGCTTTTATCGCTAATTTTAAGCCAGCGCACATCAGTGCGGTTGCCGTTTTCCTGCGGACGCATATAGCTGTGTCCCAGCTGCTCTGCACTGGATGAGTATATCCCGACCGGCGAGCCTGTTTTGCGGTCGCAGTAATTTTCGTGCGGTCCTCTCCCAAACCATGAAAATCCGCTGAATTCCCGCTTCAGCGCCATTGTGAAGCCTATACGCGGCATGTCCTTCCGCGGGCATATTTCATGCCGGACAAAGACGGCGCCGGAGCTGTCGATTTTATAAACCGTGATTACCTCGCCCTTGCAGTAAGGCACCCTCTGCTTTACGGTAATTACGGCCAGACCATTAAAGCAGTCAAGCTCTGCGGAGAGCACCCTGCGTTTTTCCGTGGCCTTTCTCCACCTTTTCGCCGGCGCTGCGAGGATGCTTTCAAACTCGGGCTTGAAATTTGCGTAGCCGAGATCGTTATCGGTATAAGCCCGCCAGTAATTAGGTCTCAGCGGTGCAAGCAGGATATTGCCGCTCCCGTAATCTATTGAATCGACAACGCCGTCCTTTTTGGAAACGGTTATCCTGAATCCGTCGCCCTGAACGGTAATTCTGTCCCCCGCTTCCACTGCGCTTATTGTTTTGCTGCCGTCGGGTTTTGCCTGAAGCTCGCCGGAGCGCAGCTCGAACTGCTCAAAGGCGAGCGGGTAATCCTTCCCGCACCAGAGCGTGTCGTTGAGCGTGAGAAAAGCAATTGTCAGATGATACTCCATGCCGGATTTAAACTCAGCAGCGGAAAAATCAAGCTTCAGCTCGCAGCTTTCGCCTGCGGCAACAGAAATCGGTTCAAGCGTCCGCCGGGAAATCTCCCTGCCGTTTTCCAAAAGCGTCCATTCAGGCTTTAAGTCCGTCAAATCTTTAAAATTATAAAGATTTTCAATACGAACCACGCCGGCTTCGAGATCAACGGGGCTCACCTTTATACGCTGGTAAACCTTTTTGACCTCATAATAGGAGGGATGCGGCGTGCGGTCGGCTGAAACGATGCCGTTTGCACAGAAATACCTGTGCGATACCTCTTCGCCGAAATCTCCGCCGTAAAGCCACTGCTCCTGCCCGCCTTTTGTTATTCTACGGATGGACTGATCAACAAAGTCCCAGATAAATCCGCCTGCCATATTTGGGTATTTTTCAAAAACGTCCATGTACTCCTGAAAATTGCCCAGACTGTTCTCCATCGCGTGCGCGAATTCACAGACCAGCACAGGCTTGCCTCTGTACTGCTCCGGCTTGAGCGGCTTGTTGTCAGCAGTAAGCATATTTAAAAGGTTGTCAAAAAAGCCAATCTTAACTTCCTCATGGCGGCCCAGCTTTTCAAGCAGCTCAACGGTGGGATACATCCTTGATACCACGTCGCTGACAGACATGTCCATGTCGCCCTCATAGTGGAACGGCCTTGTCGAGTCGAGAGCCAGCGCCGCCTCCTTCATTTTCGTAAAATTGCTGCCGTAGCCCGCCTCGTTGCCGAGCGACCACATAAAAATGCAGGGATGGTTCCGGTCTCTCAGAACCATGCGTTCCATACGGTCGATTACGGCGCGCGTCCAGACAGGGTTGTCGCCGGGGACATTCTTTCTTCGGACCGCGTGCGTTTCAACATCCGCCTCGTCCATAATATACAGGCCGTAAATATCGCACAGCTCATAGAGCAAAGGGTCGTTCGGATAATGGCTTGTGCGGATTGCGTTTATATTGGCCCGCTTCATTAGGTTCAAATCCTCAATATATCTTTCCCGAGGAACGGCCCAGCCGCAGTCGGGATCAAAATCGTGGCGGTTAACGCCGCATATCATGAGAGGTTTTCCGTTTATCAGTATTTTTTCGTCTCTTATTTCAACCGACTTAAAGCCGAAATGAATGGCCTTTGTCTCGATAACCATATCTCCTTCTTTGAGCACTATGACGAGCCGGTACAGATTCGGCTGCTCGGCACTCCACTGCTTCGGGCGGGAGATACGTTTTTCAAGGCAAATGCGGCTTACCGATTCTCTGCCGGCGGCAAAGCTTTCCGAAATACATTCGACAACCTGAAAATCCTTGTAATCGCAGAGCAAAGCGTCAATAATTACGCTGCTGTCCCCCGCCTTTTTATTATCAACAAAGACATCAATTTTCAGCGTCCAGTCGATATAAGCGCTGTCCGGAACCGAACGGGCATAAATATCGCGCAGATACAATTTTGGTTCTGCGTAAATATAGACATCCCGGTAAATCCCGCTGAAAAACCACATATCCTGATCTTCGAGATAAGTTCCGTCGCTGTAGCGGATGACTTCCGCCGCGACAACGTTTTCCCCGCTTTTGATATATGCCGTGATGTTGAACTCAGCAGGAGTCATAGAGCCCTGAGAGTATCCCACTTTGTTACCGTTAATATAGAGATAGAAGGCGGATTTTACGGCTCCGAAGTGAATAAAAATCTCTCTGCCTGCAAAGCTGTCCGGCAGCTTGAACGTCGTTCTGTACAGACCCTTTTCGTTTTTGGTCTGGTCAATTTTAGGTATTTCATTCTTTTTTGTACTCAATGCGGGGGGAAAAGCAAACGCAAGATAATACGGCTTGCCGTAGCCCTTGAGCTGCCAGACCGAGGGAACTTCAGTCTTATCCCATCCTGATGTATCGTATTCGGGCATGTAAAAGCCCTCGGGCACAGTGCTGCCTCCGGGCACCCAGTTAAAATCCCAGGTGCCGTTCAAGCTGAGTTTATATTTTGAATCCTTTGACGCAGCAATTTCGTTTAAATTATCGAACGGCATCCAGATCGTGTGGGCAGCTTCCTTGTTTTGCTCTATGATTTCGGGATTTTCATAATCAAGCAAAAATGTTTTGTTATCAATCATTTTCAAGCCCCGCTTTTTTTATGGTATAAACATGTGAGACCAGCACTATTTTAATGATAGCTTAACTATCATTTATAACAGTATCACAGCTTTGTCCGGATTACAACAGAGAAAACAACCTATTCCACAGGAGCAGATGAGCATATATTGATAATTTCATATAAATTCTTTATAATCAGAGACGTGAGACATGTTGATACTTTATGATTTCGTGTAATTATTAGTTTTGATCAGAAAAAATATTGATTCCTTAATATGGGAGTCAGGAAATATATATTTTGTAAAAACAGTTATTTATTAAGAATAAGGGTGCCGGTTATGATTATAAAGAAAAGCAAGAAGCCATCTGCAGAACCAGAACGGCTTATAAAAAACATTGCTGATTTGTTTGATGCAGATTTGGTTATTGTGCGGAATGACGGCTGCGAGATATTATTCATGAACTCGACCGCCAGTAAGCGTGCCGATCCCGAACAGCAGTCTGCTGCAAGCTGCAAAAGCGGTTATTCGAGTTTGTTTCCGGACCTTTGCGAAAGCTGCCGCAGAAAATCAGGAAGCGAGGGCGGGACGGCCGCCTTTGATATTAAGGATAAAGACGGAAAAGTATTTTCCGTTATCCGCAACAGCATCGAGTGGCTGGACGGAAAACCCGCTACGGCGTTTATTCTGCGGGATGTGGATGAGGAACGCAGCGCAAAATTAAAGATGTATAATCTTGCCTATATAGATCAGCTGACAGGAACGCCCAACAGGCAGAAGCTGAAGGAAGATTTTGAAGCCGCGGTGAAGGACATCAAAAATGACAGGGCCTGCGGTATCGTTGCGATTTTAGATCTGGACAATTTTAAAGCGATTAACGATAATTACGGCCACAATACGGGCGATGAAATGCTCAGGCGGATCACTGCATATCTTGTGGGCGACAGCGCCTTTAAGGGCCATTTATATAGACTGGGCGGAGACGAGTTCGTACTGTTTTTCAAAGAAGCGCCGAGCCGCTTTGAGGACCAGACGGCTTTCCGGACATATTATGAAGAGCTGCTGAAAAAAGCCCTTCTTACCTACACGATGCCTAACATTGAGGATAAGTGTACGATAAGCATGGGCGTTGCGTCATATCCCGCACAGGGAGACAGCTTGTCGGAGCTGCTGCGAAAGGCGGATATTGCGCTCTATAGAGCAAAGAATCAGGGCCGGAACAACGTTGTGTTCTTCGAAGACAAATATGACGCTTCAAAGAAATTTAAGGATGTTTATATAAACATGCAGCCGATCATGCTAAAAAACGGCAACACATACGGATACGAGCTGGTGGACAGCGACAGAAGCGGAAAGGATGACGATGATGCATTCAGCCTCTCCGAAATTGACCGTACGTTGGATGCACTCGGACTGAATGATATTAAAGACAACAACAAATACTTCATTTCCTTTACAAAGCAGTTGCTTAACAAGGCTGTCCTTAAGAACCTGCCGAGAAATAAATTCGTAATACAGATCAATGCGTCGGACAAGTGCACCGATGAAAAAATGCAGCTTTATAAGCAGCTGTGTTCGAGCGGCTATTCGCTGGCGCTGGCAAATGTGGACAGCGGTAATTTGAATCAGGAGCTGCTGGATCTAGTTGAGTACTGCAAGTTTGAGCCGGGGGGGATAAGCGGAAGCGAGCAGATGAACCTGATTGCCGCGAACCCGACAAAGACGTTTATTGCCGCAGATGTGTCTACCAACGAAGAATTTGAAACTGCGCGGCGCCGCGGCTTCACACTGTTTCAGGGGTATTTCTTCAACCAGCAGGTCGTGACGAAAAAGGAAAAGGATATTGAGCCGCTGAAAGCAAATTATTTCCGGCTGCTGCAGCTGACAAGTACGGATAACTATGTGGATTTCAATGAGATAAGCGAAGTGATCTCTTCTGATGTGGCGTTATCGTATAAACTGCTGCGTCTGCTCAACTCAGCCGCTGTGGGTCTGCGGAACAGAGTATCGTCCATACTTGTGGCACTGACATTTCTGGGCGAAGAGAACCTGAAGCAATGGATATCGGTTTTGGCGCTGAGGGGGGTATCCAACGAAAAGCCCTTGGAATTAGTGCGCATGTCGCTGATTCGGGCGCGATTCGGCGAAATTCTGGCGCATAGCTTTAAGCCGCCGAAGGATGCAAGACATGTTTTCATGGCCGGTTTACTATCGCTTTTACATGTCGCGCTGGATAAAACAAAAGAGGAAATGCTTGATGAAATTGCCGTGGCTGATAAAATCCGGGACTCTCTTTTGGGAGACGACGGGCCTTATTCGGAAATTCTGAAGTTTTTCGAAAACTATGAACACTCTAATTGGGCAGAAATTACTCGTTTTTCAGAAAAAAACGGCATAAGCTGCGCTTCTATTAATCATGCGTATATTAAGGCTGTTGAATGGTGCAACGGTTTAATGAGTGCGTATTAACGAAATAGCTTCGTTGTTGTCGGAAGATCCAATGAAAATTCTGGCGAAATTTTAAGTTTACTTTTCGGAGGATGAGCATAATGGATGTCTATATTGCAAGGCAACCTATTTTTGACAGACATATGAACGTCTTCGGCTATGAATTGCTCTATAGACAGAGCCGCGAAAATAGTTTTGCTGAAATAGATGACGATAAGGCGACAGCTGAGCTAATTTACAACTCATTACTAGTATTCGGACTCAGGGACCTGACAGACGGGAAAAAAGCATTTATCAATTTTTCAAAGGATTTGATAAGCAGCGAGATCCCATACCTTCTTCCCAAAGATCACATAGTTTTTGAAATACTCGAGCGCAAGGAAACAACGCAGGCTACAATTGAAGCCTGCGAAAAATTGAGGGCTTTAGGATATAAGCTTGCGATTGACGATTTTGTAATGGACAGCAGCTCACTGCCGCTGATGGACAAGGTCGATATCATCAAGGTTGAATATCCGTCCGTTAGCCACAGCGACCAGCGTGAATTGATAAAAAAACTCAAAACCAAATCAAATGTGAAGTTCCTTGCTGAAAAGGTGGAGACCAGAGAGGATTATCAGAATGCCGTTAAAATGGGCTATGATTACTTTCAGGGATATTTTTTCAGCAAGCCGTCGGTTATCAGTTCAAATGAAATCGAATCGTTGGATACGAATTTGCTTTATATCCTGCAGGAAGTCAATAAAGAGGAGCCGAGCTATAA
>JAJUHD010000122.1 GCA_029268085.1 Bacillota bacterium
GAGCACATGGCTTTCATTATCGGAGCATACATATTGGAGCTTGACGCGAACCCACATAACGCTCCCGTTTTCAAACAGCCATGGGTATTCAAGCTCCACTTCGCTCTTTCGCTCCACAGCCTGTTCAAATGAATCCCGGAGCTTCTTCCTGTCCTCATCGGAAACGTGCCTGCTTGCTATTCTGCCGACATTTTCGATGGCCGGTTCAAAACCGAAAAGCTCAATGAAGGCCTTGTTGAACCGGAGTGTCTCGCAGATGCCGTGAGAAAATTCATAAACAGCTATCGGCTGTATAATGTTTATGAATATCTGCTCGGCATGGGGGTTTGCAGACCAGATGGAGTCGAGTACGAAAGCCTTTTTCGAAGGCTTCTCCAGCATTTGCTGTTCAAAGCTCTGCCCGCTGATAAGCTTTTCAAACTCATCGACCGGCATCGGACGGGCAAAAAAGTAGCCCTGAGCGTAATCGCAGCCTATGCTCTGGAGAAATTCCTTCTGCTCCAGAGTTTCTACGCCCTCGACTATAACAGGGAGGTTAAGCCGGTCGGCAAGCCGGATAACGGAGGAGAGGATGCGCTCGCTGCGGCTGTCTGACTCGCCTGTGGGCAGAAACTTCATATCGATTTTCAGAATATCGACATCTATGTCCTTGAGGGTGTTGAGCGATGAATAGCCGCTTCCGAAATCGTCCATCAGTATAACAAAGCCTCTTCGCTGCAGCTCGCTTATCGTTTTTTTCATCTGGTGCGGGTTGTCCATATAGGAGGACTCAGTTATCTCAAGATTCAGAAGCTTGGGCGGGAGTCCGTATTTATCGAGAAGCTCGGTGAGCGTATCAACAAGATGCGGGTTATACATATTGGCGCGGGACACGTTGACTGATATCGGCATCGGGATAATGCCCGCGTCCGTCCATTTTCGCAAAAGTATACAGACTTGCTCCCATATATAGTAATCCAGTTTTCCGATAAAGCCGTTGGTTTCAAAAACCGGAATAAACTGATCTGGCGGTATAATGCCTCTTTCCGGATGCTTCCATCTTACAAGGGCCTCTGCGCCGATCGGCGTATTTGAGCGCAGGGCGTATTTCGGCTGGAAATATACCACGAACTGCCCGCTGTCCAGCGCGCCCTGCATCTCGTTTATTATCCGCTGCTCGTTGAGCAGCGCCTCGCCCATACTTTCATCATAATACCCGATGTAGGTCATGTATTTGTTTTTGCATTTACTCGCTGCCATGGAAGCGCGTTCGTACATCGATTCCACCGATGTCGAATTGTTTTTGACAATGTATACACCGAAGGTAGGTTCTATGTAATAGTTGTGGTTATAGCCTGAAAGGAGCTTTACAACCCTTTTTACTGTCTTTTCGATATCGATGAACCTTTTCGGCCCGCAAAAGCAGACGACATCCGGCTCGATTCTGCCGTAAGTGCAGATCGGAATGCCCTCGGCAAAGAGACGAATGGTTTGCGCTACAAATTTAAGAAGATTATTGCCCTCTTCCTCGCCGAAAAGAGCGTTAATAAGGCGGAAACGCTCGATGTCGAAGCGGATGAACATAAACTGTTCCTCCGGATAGCTGTCAAGCATCAGGCGCGTTTCGGAGAAAAATTTCGGTCTGTTGTACAGCCCGGTAAGCGCATCATGGGCCGACATATATTGAAGCTGCTCAAACGAATTGAGCAGACTCCTGCTGATTATATTTTTAAGGCGCAGCTTGAGCGTGTTTGAATCGAAAGGCTTATGGATAAAGTCCCATGCGCCGAGCTCAAGGCACATGGCTTCTCCGTTATTTTTTTTGTCCGATGTGAGCACAAGGACGGGAAGGTTCTGAAATTTCTCAGTCCCCGAATATATCCGCAGAAATTCATATCCGTCCATGACGGGCATAATAAGATCCAAAATTATGCATGCCAATTCGGAATGGCGCTTTTCCAGCGTTTGCAGGGCTTCCTTTCCGTTTCCGGCTTCAAGAACCTCATAAGTGTCGGAAAGCAGCTTTGATATCATTATCCTGTTAAAAGCATTGTCGTCTACGACCAGAATTTTTTTCTTTGGAAGCATCTGTTTTCACCCCCCAAAAAATTAAGGGATTCGTCAATATTCGATACTATATGCCAATTTATTACATTATATCACACCATAAAATCAGCGTAAATGTACAAATAACATAACAAATATGTCCAAATATTGGGCATATTTTAAGCGCAAACTGCAATATTGAGAAAACAGAAGAAGGCGGGAAACCTAAATGGCTTCCCGCCTCTATCATTTACTTGGCCTCTCTGATATTTGCTTTCCGCAGCAGCAGCCAGTCTATGATGCCGAAGAGCGCAGCAGTGAGAAGGAAGAACATGATAAAATTGAAAGGGGCGGAATCGATCCAATTGATAAGAGGATTCAAATTTACACCCATTCTATGCAATATGATTGGAACGATGTTTATAAGAAGCGGTATGGAAACGGCAACAATAATTGTCCAGACCTTGTTCAGCCGCCAGAACATCAGGGAGAAAAACATTCCGAACAGGCATGCGCAGAATAACAGACTGGTGTTTACCAGCGCGCTCAGAACGTGCTGCCCGAAGGTCAGTGTTGCTGCCTCCGCCCCTACATAAATAAGCTGATATATATCGGCCACAAACAAGTTGGAATTGTCGGCCCAAAGCGTTTGTGCGGTACCCGTAAGCAGTTCGCCCGCAATGGCCAGGATTGCGGAAGCTGACAAAACGGCCAAAAGCTCGCTGATAAAGGATGTGCGGCGTGAAACTCCGTATTGCAGGCAGAGTCTCAAATCGCTGCGGATATTGACGATGCCCATCACGAACAGGAAGATTGTTGCAGTAAGGCTGTAGCCTGTAAAGCTGACTTTGGAGTTACCGCTGATAGAAATGAACGCCGCAATAATAACTATAATTATAAGATATATGACAAAGGCGTTTTTTAAAAAGTTGCTGAACTGATATTTGAAAGCCGGGCTGATATTCATTTTCATTTTCTGTCTTCCTCCTCCATCAAGCTGATAAAATAGTCCTGAAGATTTAATGCTGAGGCCTCCAGACCCTCCGGCAGCGTGTCTCGGCGGCCCTGCACGCAGGCTGTTTTCAGTCCGCCGAGAACATTGGCGGACAGCACATGCTTTCCTTCAATATATTTATCGACCAGACCGGCGGGGCCTGACACAGAGTAGGCGTTTGCCGTCAGCTCCTCTCTCGGACTGTCCTTCAGGATCCTGCCGTTGCGGATGATGACGGCATGCTCGATCAGATCCGCAGCCTCGGCTATCAGATGAGTGGAAATTATAATCGTACAGGGGCGCTCGGCATATTTCTCCAGCAGGATGCGATAGAACATATCTCGGTGCTGCGCATCCAGCCCGAGCACAGGCTCGTCAAAAATCAGATACGGCGTATTTACGGAAAGGCCCAGTATCAGCCGGAAAATCGAGGAGTAGCCGGTTGACAGCGCCTTTATTTTCTTCTTTGTGTTCAATCCGAATTTCTGCGCAAGCTTTTCGGCGTATTCGCGGTCGAAATCCGGATAGAACAGCTCCGCCGTATCAAAGGCCATTTTGACCTTCATGTCTTCCGGAAACATATTCTGCTCGGCTACCAGAAAGATTTTGCCAAGCGCCTTGTCGTTGTTCGCAATAGGCTCGCCGTCTATCGTTATCGTTCCCTCCGTGGGGTACTGACGTCCGGTCAGAATGCTCAGCAGAGTTGTCTTGCCTGCTCCGTTGTTCCCTAAAAGCCCGTATATCCTGCCGTTGCCCAATGTCAAGGTCACCTGATCAAGTGCGCGGGTATCGCCAAAGTCCTTTGTGATGTTTTTGATTTCAATCGACATCTTTAAATCCTCTCTCTATCATGTCTGCAAGCTCGGAAGCTGTCAGCCCCAGGTTTTTTGCCTCATGCACAAGTTTTTCGATATAATCGTGGTAGAAAAGGTCACGCCTCTGAGATTTCAGCTTTTCCTTTGCCCCGGCTGCAACAAACATACCCAACCCTCTTTTCTTATACAGAAGTCCCGCATCCACCAGCAGGTTAATTCCCTTTAACGCGGTCGCGGGGTTGATTTTATAAGTCACGGAATACTCGGTTATGGACGGAACCTGACTTTCCTCCGGATAAGCACCGGAGAGTATTCCTTCCTCCAGCTTTTCCGCAAGCTGGAGGAAAATCGGCCGTTCTTCATGGAAGGTCAACTTCACTCCTCCTCTAAGTTTGTTGGTTAGTTAGTATAGTAATTAACCACAGCACCAACATACCATTAATATAATCCATTGTCAAGAGTAAATTTAAAAAAGTTGCACAAATATCTATTTCCTTCATCAGTCAGTATTACTCTCTTGTTTTTTTGACATTTTCATGGAATTATATATATAAATATGTAATTTATACCTGAAAAGCCCAAAAATTCCCGGCTTAATATAGAGAGATCAGCTTTACGCATTTTTTGATGGCGATTTTGTTGTTTTTCGCCGTTTGCTTTTGTTGAACGCATCTGATAAATGAAGGGAATGATATTACAATGCAGAAGCTGCATAAAATCAATGTAATCGTACTATGGATTTGCGGATTGTCATTAATCGCTTTTTTAACAGTTTCAAGCGGCTGGAGCGACTATACTATAAAAAGCGACCTAGGCATGGCAATCGGTCTCGCTATTATCACAATTCTTTATTTTTCAAAAGCAAATGATATAATAAAGGGCAGCGGTATTACTGTCATTATAGCTCTCGGATGTCTGACTGTTTCTATCGTGCAGGGAGGAAACGCCTCAACCTTTATCCTTTCTTTTATAATGATGGGAATGGCTTTGCTTTATTTCAACAAAACGATTATCATTACATATCTCGCGATTTACATACCGGTCTGTATTGTCGCCGGCATTATAAATCCGGAATATATTGCCGGTCCCGGAGGAACGGTTAAGCTATGCATGGAGAGTATATTCGCCTATACTATTGTCGGAACTCTGATGTTTATAGCAACAAGCCGCGGAGGAAGGCTTATTGCTTCTTCTAACAAAATGTTAAGCAAAATCAAAGCCGATGCCAAAACAACCGGCAACGTTATCCAGCAGCTGAACGTTTCCATGGAAGAGAGCTCGCAGAACATCGGCAATCTCTCCGAGCAGATTCAGGGCATCAGCGACGCCACATACGAAATGGAGACCTTAACAAAGGCAATGAACGATTCGGCGTCCGCGCTGAGCTCACTGGTTTCCGATACCGTTACCGCGCTCAGCCAGAACGTGCAGCTTAACGAGGAAATGGAAAAGAAATTTGAGGAGGTCGGAGCCGCTGTCAGAAACGGCAGCGACGGCGCGGCCCATGTTAAAGCAACACTGGATTCCATGAAAGAAACGGTACTGGCGGCAGGCGAAGCGACTGAAATTCTTCTCGGCAAGATTTCCTCCGTAAATACAATCCTTAAAGAAATCAACAAGATAACGATGAGGACAAATATGCTCTCTATCAACGCCTCGATCGAAGCGGCAAAGGCCGGAGAGCATGGAAAGGGTTTTTCTGTCGTTGCCAATGAAATCAAAAGCCTTGCTGATGAAAGCAGCGAATCTTCGAAAAGCATTCAGCAGATCATTACCGAGCTGTCTGTGCAGGTAGACGACGTCGCGACAAAAACAGCCGCCGGAACCAAATCTGCGATTGCGGGCATGGACAGCATGGAAAAGCTGCTTGTAACGCTGAATGAGATCAAAAATGCCAACGATGTGGCCGCAAACGTGGTTTTGAAGGAAACGCAGACCAACGGCGTCGTCAACAGCAAATTCGAAATCGTGTCCACCGAACTTAACAATCTTATCGGCAACGTTCTGAATATAAGCAAAGCTATTGAATCCGTATCGGCGGATATCCACAAGCAGAATGCCTCGATCAAAAATGTAAACGCTGAAATAGGCAAAATGAAAGCTGTCACCTTGAGCTTGAACAGAAGCGAGGAATTGGAGTAACGCCGATCCAGATCATGCTCCGGGGTTCAATATGCCGCAGACAGGAGAAAAGATGAAAAAAATAATGTTCGTCTGCCACGGCAACATTTGCCGGAGCCCCATGGCGGAATATTTGCTCAAATATATGGTAGGCCGCGCGGGACGCGAAAGCGAGTTCGCTATCGCCTCCGCGGCTACCAGCAGCGAAGAAATCGGAAACGATATTCACCCCGGCACAAAGCGCAAGCTGACTCATGAGGGCATACCGTTTGAACGCCGCGAGGCCGTACAGCTTCGGCGTGACGACTATGACGACTGGGACTTTTTCATTGGCATGGACAGTATGAACGTTAGAAACATGCTCCGTATTTTCGGAAGCGATAAACAGAACAAGGTTAGGCGCCTTCTCGATTTTACGGACAGTCCCGGCGATATTGCGGATCCATGGTATACCGGGAATTTTGACGCAACGTATGATGGTATCAAAAGGGGCTGCATAGCCCTGCTTAAATCCCTTTGACAGAAACGACTTCAAAAAAAGCGCACGGCATCGGCCGTGCGCTTTTTTGAGTTATACATGAAATATTGCTTATTTGAAATAATAAAGACATCATTTAAACGGAGTTGAGCTGATGAATAGGGAAGAAAAAGGACTTTCGGCGGGGCAGCTTACAATGATGGCTTTGGGATGCATAATTGGAGGCTCATTTTTCCTTGGAACAGCGGTTGCGATAAACGCTGCCGGACCGGGCGTCCTGATATGCTATATTCTGTGCGGAATAGTGGTTCACTATATTCTTTACGCTATTTCCGAAATGACGATAAACAATCCTGCCAGCGGTTCCTTCCGCACCTTTGCCGCAAGAGCGTTCGGAGAGGGAGCGGGCTTCGTTGTCGGCTGGGTTTACTGGACGGGAATGGTGCTTGCAATGTCCAGCGAAGCAACAGCCGTTTCCATCCTGCTGCGCGAGTGGTTTTCGGATATTTCAATTCCTCTGCTCGGAAGCATCATCATTATCTCTGTTACGCTGGTAAATCTGTTGGGAGCGGCAAAGCTGAGTAAACTGGAAAGCGTGCTTGCCGCAGTAAAAATATTCGCCATAGTGTTTTTCATAATCACTGCGCTGCTGCTTATTATTGGGCTGTTTCCCGGAAAGCCCGCAGTGGGGATCGGCGCGCTTGCCGGGGAATCGCTGCTGCCGGGCGGTATAGCGGGAATCGCCGGAAGTATGCTGATCGTGCTGTTTTCCTATGCCGGATTCGAAATTATCGGGCTCGCCGCTTCGGAAGCGCAAACGCCTAAAAAGACCGTTCCCAGAGCAATACGATACACGGTTTTAAGCTTATTAGGGCTTTATATCGTTGCTTACGCAGTGATCCTGCCGCTTATTCCCTCGGCAAGCATCGGTGCGGACAGAAGTCCGATGGTTGCGGCGCTCGATGCCGTCGGGATCGGCTGGGCGGGAACCGCAGTTAATATTGTTCTTATTTCCGCAATACTTTCCACTATGCTCGCCGCTATGTTCGGGCTCGGAAGGATGATGCGATCGCTTGCAGATGAAGGGCAGGCTCCGAAATTCTTGAAGGATAAGAGCGACGTCCCTTATCGGGGGATATTAGCATCGGGCTTTGCAATGCTTGCAGGTCTAGGCTTTGCTCTTCTGGCCCCGCAGGTATATCTGTTTCTGATCAGCTCCGGAGGCTTCGCAATACTTTTCACTTATGCTGCAATTATGGCTACGCATATCCGTTTTCGCATAAAAAACGGCCGGCCGGCTCCCGAGGA
>JAJUHD010000123.1 GCA_029268085.1 Bacillota bacterium
GTGATGCTGCTAGGTATCGCGCTCGTGCTGTTTTTGCCGCAGAAGAAGCGGCCGGAGCTTTCGAACGAGGAACTTGAAGAGGAAAGGCCGGCGGCGAGCCGCGAACCTGTGCCGGTTTATATAGAAAAATAATTCTCTTAAAAAGACGTTTTGAATACATAAAAATCCTCCGGAAAAATCCGGAGGATTTTTCACAGAGTGCCAAAAAAGTCCCGCAACGCAAAAAGCAGAGTATAGGGTTGATTACTCATTATTGGAAATTAAGCTAGTAATTTAGCTGAGCAAAAAATTATGTAACGGCTAAAGCCGTTGATATAAAAAGCTTTTTGCTTACTTCGTCAGTGCCGCCTTACCGTATCTATATACGCCTACAGGCGGCACTTCCTCGTCTGCGAGCCTTCTTAGCACTCTAACAGCCTGTCAAAAACCAAGTTTTTTGACAGGCTGAAAAATCCTCCGGAAAATTCCGGAGGATTTTTACTTGACAAACAGGTACAGGATGATTATACTGTACATACTGAATATATACAGTAGTTCGCGGAGGTTAAGTAATGGATATCATAATCAGCAACGCGAGCAGCCAGCCGATTTATGAGCAGATATTTACGCAGATAAAGAACAATATCGTATCAGGCAGGCTGAAGGAGGGCGATGCGCTTCCGTCCATCCGAACCCTTGCGAAAGATTTGAGGATAAGCGTAATTACAACCAAACGAGCATATGACGAGCTTGAAAGGGCCGGATATATATACACGGTTGCCGCGAAGGGCTGTTTTGTCGCCGAGAAAAACATGGAGGTAATACGCGAAGAACGTCTCAAGGAGATCGAGGAGCATCTGAAAAAAGTTTCCGAGCTTGCCGCCGAATGTGATCTTTCGGACGACGAGATTTTTGAAATGTATATTTTGCTCAAAAAGGAGAGTTAAAGATATGAACGCAATCGAAACTAAAGGTCTGTGCAAGACCTATGGCGATTTCAAACTGGACAATATAAACCTTGTACTGCCCGAGGGCTGCATAATGGGACTCGTAGGCGAGAACGGAGCCGGAAAAAGCACCACGATAAAGCTCATCATGGACGCAATAAAATCGGATGCGGGGCAGGTTACCGTGCTTGGAACTGATAACAAAAGCAAAAGGTTCAGCAGCATGAAGGAAGATATAGGCATTGTACTTGACGAGGCGTATTTCCCCGAGGTGTTAAATCCGCTGAACGTAAATTCTGTGATGAAAAACACTTATAAAAACTGGGATGAGAAATGCTACTTCGGCTATCTCGAAAAGTTCTCGCTTCCTTTGAAAAAGCAGTTTAAGGACTTTTCACGCGGCATGAAAATGAAGCTCGCAATTGCCGTCGCGCTATCGCACAACCCGAAGCTCCTTATTCTGGATGAAGCGACAAGCGGGCTAGATCCTATGGTACGCGACGAGATTTTGGATTTATTCAACGACTTTACCCGTGACGAAGCGCATTCGGTGCTGCTTTCCTCGCATATTGTGAGCGATCTTGAAAAAATCTGCGACTATATAGCCTTTATCCACAAAGGGGAGCTGATCTTCTGTGAGGAAAAGGACAGACTGCTCGAGGAATATGGCATCGCAAGAATGTCTAAGTCTGATTTTGAAGCAATACCAGAGGAAGCGGTAAAGGGTAAAAAGGTCACAGGCTTCGGCGTTGAGGCACTCGTAAAGCGAAGCGCTGTCTCCAGCACCTTCACGATAGAGCGCGCGGGCATAGAAGATATAATTCTGTTTATTGCAAAGGAGGGAAGATAACATGAAAGGGCTTCTTTTAAAAGATGTTTATACTGTAATGAGACAGATGAAATTCTTCCTCCTAATGGTACTGATTTTCGCATGTATGCCGGGTTATTCAATGCTTACTTTTGCACTTGTCTATTCGTCTATGCTGCCGATGACGGCTTTGGCATACGACGAACGGTCAGGTTGGGATAAGCTCGCCGCGATGATGCCCTATTCGGCGGGAGATATAGTTCTCAGCAAATATCTGCTTGGCTACATTATGATAGCCGGAGCAACAGTCTTCTCTGTTATTATTCAGTTTGCTCTTTCGCTTCTTGGGATGGCTAAGCCGATGGATGAGGCTTTTGTTCAGATCATTACGGCGATATGCGTCGCGCTGCTGTTCGAGGCAATTGTTTTGCCGCTGATGGTAAAGCTTGGAGTCGAAAAGGGACGCATCGTCTTTCTCGGCGTTGCCGCGGCTGTAGGTATTTTCGTGATGTATTCTTACAAATCCATCGACATGTTTAAAACCCCTTCAGATATTAACGCAAACGCTCTTGGGGCGGCCGCACTTCTGGCGGCAGCGGCGATGAATGCCATTTCAATAATGCTTTCCGAAAAATTTTACAGGAATAAAAAAGAGTAGAAGGCAAGAAAAAAGGACGTTCCCAAATCGGAAACGTCCTTTTAATTATGCCTGCCTGTAGGTTTTAAGGAAATCGCCGAGCTTTGCCATCGATTCTGTCAATATGGAGGATTCAGGCAGGAATACTATCCTGAAATGGTCGGGCTGTTCCCAGTGGAAGCCGCCGCCGTGTACAAGCAGAACCTGTTTTTCGCGCAGGAAGTCTAGAACGAACTGTTCGTCGTCAGTTATATTGAAGCGCTTAGCGTCAATTTTCGGAAAGACATAGAACGCGGCTTTTGGTTGAACATAGCTGATCCCGTCGATTTTGTCGAGCGCCTCGCATATGGCTTTTCGCTGCTCGTATATTCTTCCGCCGGGCTTAAGCAGGTAGTCCGTCGCATGAATGTTTTCCAGAGCCGGCTTGATGGCGCGCTGGGCGGGCACATTCGAGCAAAGCCGCATGGACGAGAGCATGTTCAGCCCTTCTACATAGCTTTTTGCGATGCCCTTATTGCCGGAAAGGCTCATCCAGCCGCAGCGGTAACCGGCGATAAGATGTGATTTTGAAAGACCGTTCAGGGTTATTACAAAGAGATCGGGGGCAATAGAGGCAATGGAGGTGTGGCTTCTGCCGTCCATAAGCAGCCTGTCATAAATTTCATCCGAAAAGATGATGAGTCCGTTTTCGCGCGCGACCTGGGCAATCTGCTCAAGGATATCAAGGCTGTAGAGAGCTCCCGTCGGGTTATTCGGGTTTATGATAACGATGCCTTTGGTCCTCGGTGTGATTTTGCTCTTTATATCCGCAATGTCCGGCATCCAGTCGCTTTTCTCGTCGCATATATAATGCACGACCGTGCCGCCGGACAGCGTAGCGGCCCCGGTCCAGAGCGGATAATCGGGCGAGGGGATAAGTATTTCGTCCCCGCAGTCGAGAAGCCCCTGCATACACATGGTTATCAGCTCCGAGACGCCGTTGCCTGTATATATATCGTTTACTCCTACACCTTCGATGCCCTTCATTTTGTCGTAGGCAGCGATCGCCTCGCGGGCTTCAAGAAGTCCCTTTGAGTCGCAGTAGCCTTCGGAAATTGGAAGCGTTGAGCTCATAGCGTCAAGGATGCAGCTTGGAGCCTCGAAGCTGAAAGCACCGGGGTTTCCGATGTTGAGCTTAAGAATCTTTGCTCCGGCTGCTTCCATTGCGTTTGCGGCATCAAGAACAGGACCACGCACGTCATAGGCAACATTGTTGAGCTTCTTTGATTTTAAGATTTCTTTCATAGTAATTCTCCCACACATAAAAAATTAACGCCCTAAGCATATCTATGAATATGCTTAGGGCGAACATATGTCCGTGTTACCACCTAAATTCGGGAAAAAACTTCCCGCACTCATCCGGTACTTGAAAAACTTTCGTATACCGAGCTCCATATAACGGCGGAGATCCGTTGGAGCGTACTTGCAATGCTTTCCGTCCACAGCTCAAAGGCGGCTTCGGCGCTCCGTTCATGAAGCCTCGCAGCAAACGGCTTCTCTCTGAATTTCGCTCGGCGCTTACTATTCCTTTTCACAGCTTTTGCCTTATTGGTGTTCATTATAAACACCGAAAAAGCTCTTGTCAACAACTAATTTTACTTAAAATATTTTTCTTTGAAGCGCCCGATATGGGCAAAAGGAAAAAAATTAGTTTTCCGCGCGTCATCAAATCAAACTCCCGTCAGATCAAAATCAGGAATAAGCTCGCAGGTCGCCGATGAAAGCTCTTGGAAATACCCGTTTTCGATTCCTGACAAGGAAAGATAGCTCTGAGCTCTTCCGTATTCTTCCTCTGTAAGAGATCTGCCAAGCTCCGGAAAAATTTTTTTATCCGCAAGCGGGATAAACTGGCTCATAAGACTGAAAAGCACGGCGTTTTTCGGGAAGCTTTCCGATACCCAGTCGATGACGTCAAAGGCGTCGTCAAGCCTGCCGGGAAGGAGGAGGTGTCGAATCAGAACGCCGCTTTTCAAAAGCCCATCTCCTCCAACGACGAAAGGCCCTGTCTGGCGGTACATTTCCAGTATCGCGGACTTTGCAGCAACGGGATAATCCGGCGCGCCCGAATAGCGGAAAGCCGCGTCCGCAGACATATATTTGAAATCGGGCATATAGACCTGCACATAGCCCTCGAGCATTTTCAGAGTTTCGATGCTTTCGTAGCCGGAGGAATTCCATATAATAGGTATTTTCGGCTTTGCGAGCTTAAGCGCTTCAACTACTTTATCCGCGAAGTGTGTCGCGGTGACAAGATTGATATTGTGAACCTCTTTTTCCTCAAGCTCATTAAATATTTCCGCAAGACGCTCAACGCTAATTTCCTTGCCGTATGCTTCAAAACTTATCTTGCGGTTCTGACAGAAGACGCACTGCATATTGCAGCCGGAGAAAAACACCGTTCCGCTGCCGAGGTTGCCTGTTATGCAGGGCTCCTCGCCGAAATGCGCCGCAGCTCTTGCGACGACGGGCAGGGAGCCGCAGCGGCAGAAGCCGCGTTTGCCTTTATCGCGTTCGGCGCCGCACATCCGCGGACAGAGCATACATTTGCTCATTCCTCGTTCTCCGCGATCTTGCAGACGTCCACCCACTCAAGGGCGGCTGAATATTTATAAAGCTCGTCGGGGGTGAGCTCGACAGCACTGTTCGAGCTCCCCACGGCGGGATAAACTGTTTTAAAGCGAAGGACGGATTCGTCGATATAGACGGAAACGCCGTCATTTATCCCGAAGGGGCAGACCCCGCCCACAGCGTGGCCGACAAGCTCTACAACATCTTCCGGAGTAAGCATTTTTGCCTTCATCCCAAATTTCTCTTTGAACTTCTGATTGTCGATCCTTGCGTCGCCCGCCGTGACGACAAGTATTGCGCCCTCTCCGCTTTTGAACGACAGTGTTTTTGCGATCCTGGCGGGGGCAACGCCGAGAGCTTCGGCGGCAAGTTCGACCGTCGCGCTCGAAACCGTAAACTCCTGAACTCTGTTTTCAACCCCGCAGGCACGCAGGTGTGCGCGCGCTTTTTCTATGGACACTTTTTTTCTCTTCTTTCAGCGTAAAAAATCAATATGTTTTATATTAGCACTGAAAAGTTAAATATTCAATAATATTCGCGCAGAATCGATATATTAACGATATTTCTAAATAATATTCAGAATAATTCGAATAATATTGCATTATCACTATTGATTTTTTTAAAATACAATGGTATAATCCAATCAAGCTGAATAAATATTCGGAGGGAATCAAAATGAGTGAAATTAAAAAATGCGTACTTGCCTATTCGGGCGGGCTTGATACATCGATAATCATTCCATGGCTCAAGGAAAATTACGGCTGCGAAGTCATCGCGGTTTCCGGCAACGTCGGTCAGGCCGATGAGCTTGAGGGGCTTGAGGAAAAGGCTCTCAAGACCGGCGCGAGCAAGCTTTATATCCTCGACTTAGTCGACGATTATGCCGAAAACTACATTATCCCGACGATGAAGGCAGGCGCAAAATACGAGACATATCTGCTCGGTACGTCCACAGCGCGCCCCTGTATCGCGAAGGGTCTCGTCGAGGTCGCTCTCAAGGAGGGTGCTGACGCTATCTGCCACGGCTGCACAGGCAAAGGGAACGATCAGGTGCGTTTTGAGCTCGCGGTCAAGGCTCTCGCTCCCCAGATGAAGATAATTGCCCCATGGAGGGAATGGAATATAAAGAGCCGCGAGGAAGAGATTGACTACGCCGAAGCTCATAACGTCCCTCTGAAGATAAGCCGCGAGACGAACTATTCCAAGGACAAGAACATGTGGCATCTCAGCCACGAAGGACTTGACCTTGAGGATCCCGCGAACGAGCCGCAGTACAACAAGCCCGGATTCCTTGAAATGTGCGTTTCGCCCGAGATGGCTCCCGACAAGCCGACATATGTCGAAATAGAGTTCGAAAAGGGCACTCCCGTCGCGGTTGACGGCGAAAGGATGAAGGTTGCGGACATCATCTGGAAGCTCAACAAGCTCGGCGGCGAGAATGGCATTGGTCTGATCGACATTGTTGAGAACAGGCTCGTCGGCATGAAGTGCCGCGGAGTTTACGAGACCCCGGGAGGCACAATTCTCTATTATGCACATCAGGTTCTTGAAACGCTCTGTCTTGATAAGGCGACGGCCCACCTCAAGGAGCAGCTCTCAGTTACATACGCTGAGCTCGTATATAACGGGCAGTGGTTTACCCCGCTCAAGAAGGCGCTCGACGCTTTTGTCGACGTGACGCAGGAGAACGTGACCGGCAAGGTAAAGCTCAAGCTCTACAAGGGCAACATGATAAACGCATCCGTGACGTCTCCGTATTCTCTTTATTCCGAGAATATCGCGACATTCGGAGCAAGCGACTACAACCAGAAGGACGCCGAAGGCTTCATCAACCTTTACGGCCTGCCCATCAAGGTTAAGGCAATGCTGGAGCAAGGACTCCTGAAATAGGATGTTTTAAACAAAAAGCGGCAGGTTTTTACCTGTCGCTTTATGATTATATTGACATTTAGGCCTTAAAGCTGTATGATACATTTGTAATGTGTGGCACAAACATATAGGGAGAGATACATATGAAACGCAGCACAAAGATAGGCATCGTGACGAGCGGCGGGGACTGCCAAGGTTTGAACGCGGCTATACGCGGCGTGGGAAAGGCGCTTTTTCAGCATCTTGACAATGTTGAGGTATTCGGCATGTATGACGGATACCGGGGGCTCATCGAGGGCGACTACAGATTTATGGAGACTAAGGATTTTTCCGGCATACTGACTCAGGGCGGAACGATACTGGGCACTTCACGCCAGAAATACATTCCGGGGAAGGCGATCGTGGACGACGCAGGCAACGATGTGATGCCTGCAATGCTGGATACTTACAACCGCCTTAACCTTGATTGTCTTGTCGTCATGGGCGGCAACGGAACGCAGAAAAGCGCAAAGCTCTTGATGGACGCGGGCATGAACATTATTACGCTGCCGAAGACTATTGATAACGACATATGGGGAACGGATACGACCTTCGGTTTCCAGAGTGCGGTTGATATAGCGACTAATGTTATAGACTATATACATTCGACAGCAAACTCCCATAGCCGCATATTTCTCGTGGAGCTCATGGGCCGAGACGCCGGATGGCTTACGCTGAATGCCGGCATGGCCAGCGGCGCAGACGTTGTACTCATACCGGAGATTCCGTATGATATTGAAAAAATTGCACAAGCGGTTGAATTCCGCAGGAAGCGCGGCAGCAACTATACGATAGTCGCGGTGGCCGAGGGAGCTGTTTCCGTAAA
>JAJUHD010000124.1 GCA_029268085.1 Bacillota bacterium
CCAGTAGATATAACCGGCCCAGTCCGAAGGCATTGTACGAGTGACTTTATATTGCGTATCGGCTTTTAGCTCGCCCGAACCCACAGAGACTCCCGCTGCCGCTTCCGAGATCGAAATGCTGCCGATACGTTCCTGTGAAATAAAACGGCTGTCGTTGTTTGTATCGATATACAGGTTGCAGTAATATCTGGTATCGGCCGGAGTTGAGTCTGTGGCGTTTGAAATTGTAAATTCATATTCAAGCGTATATGTTCCGTCCGGATCGGACGTGAGTCCTGACGGAGTTCCCGTACCGCTCCAGCTGTATGCTTCAGGCTTTGAAGCAATGTTAAGTGTAGGTTTTGAAAGATTAATATAGCGCAGGAGGGCGGCCGAATCTATATCGGTCGAACGCATGACGTTATATCTGCTCTTGTTGCCGTTCAGAAAAGCATACATATTCGAGCAGTTATCGACTTTGCTGGCGTTGATCGTAAACTTCTGTGCCTCCTGTGCAGGAATCGTCTTTGAAGTGCCGCCTCCGTTGTCTGTAAAATTAAACGCCACGGGAATACGTGTTAAAGTAACCGTATTAGTGATTGCCGTACCGCTTGAAGCAGCGGTTTTTGTTACCTTGCAGTAATAGGTATGGTAGGTGCCGTCTGCCCAAGAGCTGTTTGTAACACTGAGAGTACTTCTCGTTTGGCCGGATGCGAGCGCTCCATCTATATACCACTGATAGGACGTGGCATAATCCGAAATGCTCGGTGTGGCAGTCAGGGTCTGTGTGCTGCTGGCCGTACCTGAATTTGGCGTGACCGTCGCTGCAAAGGACTGGGAGCCGGATGACGAATAAACTCCGGTGACGGCCCTGCCGTAATTGGAAACCCTTACTTTTCTTGAGTTTTGATATGCAACCTTAAACGCATTGCCTTGACCGGTTGTCGTTGAAATCGTCGCACCGGAACTGTCAACTACATTTACATAGCAAACATAAACGTAATAGAAAAACAAACCCGGACTGGTCATGTCAGCGACTAAAGTTGGACTGTCTGAGCCGAGAGTTATATCTTCGTACAGAAAATTGGTAATAACGCCATATTCCATCCGGTGCCACTCGTATTTCAATGCCGCACCGGCAGGAAGGACAGCGTAAGAAACTGATGCGGTAAATGTGTTGCTGGCATCATTGTCCATATTTCCTGTTTTTGAGACCGAAACTGAGACAGTATAATTTTGACTGGCATTGAAGCCAAAGCTTCCGCTAGTGCTGGAACTGGTGTCGTTTGTTATCAGTGTATACGAGCTCCCCTTCGTGCAAGTCAGCGAATTGCTCGTAGCAGTATATGCGGTACCGTTTACGGTGTAGGTTACAGTGCAGTAGTATGTCCCGTTTGACGTGGTGACGTATGTTGCCGATGTGGCGCCGCTTATAGCGGAGCTTCCCTTATACCACTGATATTTGGGAACAGAGGCAGGAAGTTCACCTGATGCCGTGTTTATGCTTGCCGCAAGGACCGCGCTTGTGCCGCTCTGAGTTCCGGATATTGTTACCGAGAATGTCGTTTCGCTTGTTCCGTTAACGACAGTACCGCTTGTGAGTCCGCTCGCGATGATGACAGGATGGCCGGAGACGGCATATTCATTCAGATCGTTGAGCTTTTTGGTAGACAGATCATTTCCGGAGTAGCGAGTATTCTTAAGGGAGCCCAGCGCATAATAGCTCTTGCCTCCGCTCGTTAAAAAGACCGTGCTTGAATACTCGGCATCCGTAAGACCTGCCGCATCTGCACGCATCTGGACTTCCTTACCGATGTTTTCATACAAATAGCCAGTATCAAGTCTGTCGACGGAGGCCCCCCCGTTGTCACCGACGTATATTATATCATAGTTTTCTATAAGGTCGTCATTTTTCCCGACGAATTCCAGTGTGGACATATGCTCAATTGTAATATCAGCCTCATCATACCCGGTCCAGCCCGCTACCGTAGAAGCTGTCAGAAGATTTAAACTGCCGGGCTCGAGCTCGAGGACTTTAAGGCTGGCCTTCAGACCTTTAACGCGCTGATTGGCATAATTGATAATATAGCGTATCGCGCGCGCCATGTTTATTTTTGGCTCCAGCGCGGGAGAGGCCGGATCCTTCTGCTGCCGGATAAAGTTTTCATAAACAATTACATCGTAAGCCGGATAGAAAGCGCTGCCTTCCAAGGCATAGTCGCTCGTGTTATAGAGCTTGCAGAAATTTTTTGTTGCAAGTGCGGTGCGGTTTGCATCAGGATTAAAGAAGAAAACACTGTTTTTGACATAATTGTTGTAGGATCCGCTTTTTAGATCGTTTGCAATCTTATTCAGGTAATAAAAGGCGCTGCTGGTCAGCCGGTAATCCACAATAACCGGCATATTGTAAATCTGGTCTCCCGAACCGGTATTGAAAACAGAATTGTAAATTTTATTGTAAACATCCTTCGAAATATCATTGCCGTAAACAGCAGCGTCACCGTTGGGTACAAAGCCGTTTGAGAGAACGATCATATCTGCCTGATCGACCTGATAAGATGAAACGCTGCTTCCCGCGACGGATGTGACCTTCAGCTTGACCGATGGTTTTATATCGGTTCCCGGGGTCCAGTCGAAAACATATCGCAGGAACCAGTTGTTGTTCGTATAGCCGCCGGTGTAGAATACGGTGTCGTAATCAATGGTTTTTTCGGTTGAGCCGCCGGAGATAAAGCTGTAAGCTCCGCCTATACCTACATAGGTATATATTTCGCCGGAAGTATAGAAGTAGCCGGTCTCGCCTGAGGTTTTGCGCCTGAAAGAACTTGAAACAGCCGCGTATCCCGCCGCCGCATTATCCCCCGTATAGTCAGGCTCCGCTTCGCCAATCGCATCGGCGGCTGATGGGTAAGGCTTCGAGTAGTCCGATACATAATAATAGGTAACACCTGTGGTCTCCATGCCCTGAAACCCGTCTTTGCCGACTGTACCGATGTATTCATAATCGCCATTGATTTTCTCGTATATCGCCGTACCATCGGACGGGGCTCCTGCAACCGGTGAGAATTTAAGGTTATAGTAGTATAAATTATCGGACTGAGCGGAATTGAAATAGTCGATGACCTGTACATAGTCGCCTGCGCCTAAGATAAAACCTGTGCTCAGATTGTATTCGCCGCTGGAGGAAAGCACGAATGTGCCATATGCGGTGGCTCTCTCCGTATGGTCAAGGGTCATCTTCGCATATCCGCTGTGAGCTTCCCATGGATATACCTCAGAATATGCTCCGGCGGATTTTAAAGGAGTAGTATCTCCGTCGCCGAGGATGCCCGCTGCAACGAGGTCTGCAAACACGGTGTTGTTGACATAGTGTGTTCGGTCGGCAGGGCCGGAGGCATTTGCCCTTTTCGCCGCTTCAGCAACCCAGTCCGCGCAGGGCTCCTGCCCGTCAATGTAATATCCGATGCTTCCCTGTCCGTCGGCTGGAACGATTTCAAGGATGTTGAACGTAGCCGCACTCGATTTTAAAGTCTCGATATAGGGCAGGCTTGTCAGCGCCTCCGCCTTGCCGTTGTCTCCTACGAGGGAGACGGTCACAGGCAGTAAAAAGGCAATGCAGAGCATAAATGTCAGCACCCGGCGTATGGTTTTATTTTTCATATGTAAGACCGCTCCTTTCGTGGAATTGGATAATACAGATTAATTATATATCCTGTTCAGATAACAGAGGCGATTGCCGGTCTGTTTCGCAGAGCAATCGTCCTTTTACCGCTGTAGGTGGCAGTCCTGACGGCAAAATCGATTGTAACGGCGGCGGATGTGACAGTTACGCCGTCGGAGCTTATCGGAGTAACCGAGAAGCCGCACACATTCTCTGCGAGAAGATCGGATGCAACAACTTTGCAGGTATAGTTGCCGGTGGATCTGTTTTTTGTAATTACGTCTCCGGAACCGCTGCCGAAATAGATGCAGCCGTCCGGTTTGTACCGGAAAACATATGCGGTGTAGATAATGGCACCGTCCGCGTTTTCTTTCTCGTTCACAACATAAAGGGTGTTATCCGCAACGCTGTAATACAGACAGGAGTTGCAGTCCATTATATAGCTTTCAAACTGATTCAGGGCGAGCTGCGCCTGAACATCCAGATTCAGCCTGCTCGACACCGTATTATAAGAGCGCGAACCGGCCAGCATGAAGCCGAAAACCGCAGTTACCAATATCCCGAAGATCATGATTGATATCAGCAGTTCAACGATTGTAACGCCTCTGTTATCGTTCTTCATACTATCCTCCCTAAGCAGCCAATTTGTGGCTGCCAGTTGAGGGAACCAGCTCGATCGTATAAGTTTGGCCGCCTGTAAAGCTGATTGCTGTACAGTAGGAACCGTCGTTCTGAGCATTAAGACCGCCGGTAGAACGGTTAAACGAGAGCCTGAAAGGGGTCGTCGAAAGCGCTGTCGTGGCGTAAACCGCGCCCAATTCCGTTGTGTAAGTAATTGAGATACCTTTTGCATCAAAAGTATCGGTACTGACGACGTTATCATCTTCATAGTATTTGCAGACGAGATTTCCGTTACTGTCGAGCTCCAGAGTAAGATAGACTTTACCCTCCCTGCCCAGACAGCCGGCCCTGCACTTTGAAATGAGCGAATCGACCGAGGCCGCGTTTTTTTTCGCTTTCGCGGAGTTTGAGGTGGAAATGGTCATACCTACTATGACGGTTACGATGCCGATAATCACCATAACGACGATCAGCTCAATGATCGTAAAGCCCTTGTCTTTCGTTTTCACAACCTCACCTCCGTTTCAGAAGCATTGTTTAGTGCTTATCCCAGTTTTCGTAGCTGACGAGAGTATCAAGATCCCACAAGTCCTCGGATACGCCGGAATTGCCTTCGATCTGCGCGCTGTTATTGATAAAATCGGAAAGAGTATATTTTGTGGTTCCAACCGTGCAGGTCGAATTGAGTATATCTGAAGTAAGCGCGGCGCCTTCGACGTCGGCGTTGACCGTCACGTTGTTTCCGGCGATCACGATGCCGTTAAATGATTTGCTTATAGTTACGTTGGTTTTAGCGATTATCAGATGGATTGTAGCGGACTTTGATGAATCGTAGTTGTAAGGATGTTCCGTGTCAGAGGTGGAAACAACGGCAGCCACGTTACCGTGGGAGTCTCTGAACTCAAGTGTCGTTCCGCTCCCGAGCTTTGACAGCGAAATATCGTTTACAAAGGCCTGATAGGGCGAATCCATCTTGTCATACAGGAGCTGAATTCCGGCGGCATATACTTCGTCGCTTGCCGGATTAAGAGTCAGCGTCGTACCGTCTTTTTCATAGAAGGTGTTTCCCGCCGTATTTATCTTAGCGCTGCCGGGCGTGTTCAGCTTGTCAAGATAGATGCTCATATACTGTCCGATTCTTGTTGGGTCAGCCGCAAAAAAGTCTTTGAAATACTTGTTGGCGTAAGCCTTGTCCTTGAATACGAGGAACACATAGACGACCTTTGTTTTTGTTTCGGGAACAATGGTTTTGTATAAGGTCATTACCTTGCCTTTTGTCCCGGTATCATCCTTATCGATATAATCCAAGAGAGTCTTGGCTTCGTCACCTGTGCCCCAAAGGACAGTGCTGTAATCTATATCAGGTGCGGGAATCGTATCGCCGGTAAAAACGCATGGGTTTGCCGAGTAATTCGCTATGCAGCCGATGGGAACGAGATAGGCGAGCTGATCGCTCTTGATGGACATGGACTGTCCCATGGGAATTGACGTGTTATCTGGAGCCGTACCTATGGTATTAATGAAACTGATTCCCGCAAGTGATAGTTTGGAAAGTCCGCTTATATCAAGATTGCATTTCTGGCCGTTTACAAGAATCGAACTGCTGGCCGACGAATCGGTTTCGCTGTCACCAAAGCCGAAATATGTATTTTTTAGCGTGACGGATGCCCCGTTACCGTTCAGCAGAAGATCGTTTGCAACATAAGTATTGCCGTCCAGAGTCAGAGTTCCGCTTGTGCCGATATTAATATTATTTGCCCAAAGCTCATTGCCGGAGGCAAAAAATCTGAAAGCCGATCCTTCCTCGACGGAAATCGGTCCCCTGCAAATTAGGTCGCCTTTTAAAAAAGATATGGAGTTTCCGCCGCCGGTGACTTGGATGCCGTAAGACCGGCTCTTATCCGCAGAAGCCTTATAGGCGGTTTCAGCCGCTCTATTACCAACAAAGACACTGCCCTCCACTGTCGTATCCATACCCGAGTCGTGTATCAGTGCATTGCCGGCTATGATCGCATAGTTATTGATGCCTGAAGCTACGGAGAAGCTTGAAAAGAAATAGGGCATCGTAATGGTTATATCGGTTGTGATGTTGGACTCGTAGCCGCCTTTTATGTATTTGACACTTATGGATTGCAGCGTTATCGACTGAAGTACGCCATCATCGGAAAAGGTTCTCTTTACGCTTCCGGAACCCGAGACCGTCGCATAGCTCTGTTCCGCAGAGTCTATATAAGTCTGCAGGGCATCTGCGTTGTAACCGCTGATGCTGCCGAGACTTGCAGTAAAAACGGGTTTTGGCAAACCTCCGACATTGGCGGTTGAGGCAATAAGACCGGTCACTATTTTGTTGTTGAATTCCGTCTGAGGATCGTAACCGGCATCGTGCTCCCCGACATAATCGACAAGGACATCAGTATAGGCTGCAGCGACGGAATCGGACAGAATATTCTGGATTCCAAGCCTTATTTCATCCATTGCTGAGCTCGCGTCATAAAAGTTCGCCTTATCGCCGCGCTGGGTAATCTCGACGGAATAGGCGGTGTATGCGGTGAAAAGGAGAGCCGCGCCAAGCGCCATTACGAACAGCATTGAAACAACGACAGTCACAATCGCGCTGCCTTTGTTGTTTAAAGCTTTATGTTTGGAGCGCTTTGCTTTTAGCATTATTGGGGCCCCCTTTCTTGGAAATCAGTAACTGAGCTTTGTCGATTCTATACCGGCAATCGGCGAACCCGTAAAATTTGAGCCTGCGCTGAAAAGCTGTACACTTACGTCGAATTTCCGGCTCAGAGCTTTCGTTTCGGCCAGATACTGAGATATTGGCAGAGTTTTCTTGTAGATAGCATCTCTCCACGCGCTGTATATGGTTGTGCTTGCGGGGAGATTCGTAAACACGAGACGGTTTACAGGATCGTTTCCGTTAAATTTTTGATATTTGTACCAGATACGAGCATTGTATCCTAATGTGAACGCGGACTTATCAGTGTTAACAATGAAAAAGTTCACATCCGAGCCCGTTGCGTTGTTAATTAATATGTTTTCGTCCGTATGCGCGTTCTTATAATATGCGTCATAGAACATGAATACGGAAAAGGCCGGACTGCCGTCGGCTTTTGGGGTGACGGAGCTGACGCTAGAGGAGGAATTCTCGCTGTAGGAGAAATAATAGGACTTTTGATTGCCTTTTTTATCGTAATAGTCAATATTTGCGGTGTAATTAAAAACGACCTCCGCTTTATATGTCTCCGTCGCGGCTGCGTTGGCGATCTTAGTCACATTTAAGGTTATCGAACGGGTGAGCCTTTCGGCGGTAAGTTCGGAGCTTGCCACAAGGTCGCTGCATTCGGCTTGCAGCTGCGTCAGTGCGGTAGCGTCAACCCTCGCCATAGCGTCTGAAGGTTTGTCCTTTTCCGCCATGTTGAGTAGGGCATCCATCTGGTTTCC
>JAJUHD010000125.1 GCA_029268085.1 Bacillota bacterium
AAGCTGTCGTCCAGCGTCCTGCCGCGCATATAGGCAAGGGGCGCAACCTCAATGTTCCCGCGCTCCAGATATTTGGTATAAGTCTCCGAGCCGAGCATATCGAACAGCGCGTCGTAAAGCGGGCGCAGATAGGGATCGACCTTGCTCTGCAGGTCTCCGGGAAGAAAGCCGAGCCGCTCGCCGGCTTCGACCGCGGGTCTGGTGAGGATGATACGGTTAACTTCCTTGTCACGGAAGGAAGCCACAGCTGCCGCAACCGCAAGATAGGTCTTGCCCGTTCCCGCGGGACCGATGCCGAGCGTTACTGTGTTGTTTTTTATGGCGTCTATATAATCCTTCTGACCGATAGTCTTGGCCTTAACCGGCTTGCCCTTGCTTGTTATGCAGATGACGTCGCCCGCTATCTTGTCGATCTTCGACTCCGCACCCTCGCGTACGAGCTTTATGATATAGCGCACGTTCTGCTCGTCGATGTGTTCTCCGCGGGCTGCGAGCGACAGCAGACCGGCGATTGCCTTCTCGGCAAGCATCACGTTTTCCGCCTCTCCCGTTATATGAAGCTCCGCTTCCCTGTCGATGACCTTAACGGCAAGCTCCGTTTCAATTATGTGTATATTCCTGTCAAAGGAGCCGAAAACGCTTATGATCTGCTCCATACGGTCGACCGGCATAATTCTTTCTATCATTGAGTGTTCTGTTCCTCCTTCGCGGACTTCGCCGCGCTTATCTCTTCCGCGGTCATTTCCTTTTCCGCGGCAATGTCCTGCCTGCACTCCGCGCGCAGCGTCCCTACGGCATAGCCATCCACAACGCTGAACGTATATTCCGAGCTGACCATCTCTCCGTCCTTGCCGATCCTGCGCAAAAGTTCGTCGTTTACCAGCGTTTCGAGCCTTGCCTTTGCGGCGTCCTCGGGATAGCTTGCGGTATGCAGCTCATAAGCAAGCTCCGTCTCCCTGACGACTGTCACAGGAAGCTCAAAAAAGCCTTCTATGCCAAGCCTGCGCTTACTGATGATATTATCACAGTCGGTATCAAAAATTCTACTCTTACTGTAAAAATTTATACGGTTGCTTCCTACAATTAGTGCAAAGAAGCTTTTTTGTTTGCCTGTATATAGTTTTTCGGTATATTCAAGCGGCATTACGGCGCAGATTTCATACCAGGTCCGAGCAATAACGCTGCCCTCGGCGTGCACAATCTCGGTTTCCGCAAAGGTGCTCGGCACTGCGCCGTCTATAAGCGTTTCGCTCTCCAGCGCAGCCTGACCCTTTTTGAAAAGAGCGAAGCCGCGCAGGACGCTCATGTTCTCTATTATGCCCGACTCATCCGCAACAATCTTGATTGCCTCGTCTTCATCGAAAAGCTCGGGTATATCGGTCCTCTCCCGAACCTCGACGACCGCCCTTGATCCGAAAACGCTGACGCTTATCCATTTGAGCTCCGGAATTTTCAAAAGCACGCGGCTGCGGATGCTGTCGCTCGTAAACTTTGGCCAATAGCTGCCTATGTACACGCCGCTGTCCTCAAGAGCATTGAGTATTTCGATGTCGCTCACCGTCTCATTTCCGGTAATCTCAATCTTCCAGATGAAAAAGTACGAAGCGATGAGAAGCGAAAAGCACACTAACGGCAAGGTCCAAAGCACATAACGTTTCCGAAGCTTTTTCGCCTCGACCGGCATGCCGCGGCAATAAAGGACCTCTACTTCACAGCAGCATTTTGGGGCAAAGCCTCTGATCCTATCCGCAAACCTCAGCCGCGTGCGGAAGATGAGCGTAAAATCGTCCTCGGGGCTGACGCCCCAGAAATCGATGCCTTCCGTGGCGCAACGGTCGATAAGCCTTGTCGGTTCCGCTCCGACGGCCTTGATAACCGCATATCCTCTTGCTTCGTCCGACAGTCTTTCCAAAAGGCGCCCTCCTTCAGCAAAGCTCGATTGCCACGATGATGCCGCGTATAACGAGCAGCGTTTTCGTCATCGCCGCAAGTTCAAGGTCTTCCCCGCGTATCTGAAGGAGCATGTTTCTGCCCCTCACCTCAACACAGCCGCGGGTATAACTTTTCAGTCCTCCGTGGTTTTCGATCAGCACCTCGCTCCCGCCCGAAAGAGTCAGCTTGGGTACCCCGGGCACAAGCTCCGCAGGCAGATTGAAAACATCGGTGACGGGGCGTTTTCGCACAGCATTATTCAACCGACTCACCACCTCAAACAAGTTTATGCACGGCTTTCCTGTTTTAGCAGTACCGCAAAAACAGGAAAGTGCCGGGCAGCTCGTACATATGATTAACCGATGCAAAGGTGGTGTTACTCTTGAAGGGAAAGCTCTCTTTCTTTATCGCGGTTTTTTTGGCGCTCTGCGCCTTTATCGGACTGCTTTTCTGTCCCGCGGCGTCGGCCGGCGGCGCAAGAGCCGGTCTGCTTCTCTGCTCGGGAATAATTATACCCTCTCTGTTTCCCTTTGCAGTAATCAGCAATCTTTTCGTGGAGCTTGGACTCCCGCAGAAGCTCTCCAAGTTCTGCTCGCCGGTTATGAAAAAACTTTTCGGCATTTCGGGCGCAGGAAGCGCCGCGTTCCTTCTCGGCATTGCGGGAGGCTATCCTCTCGGCGCTATCTCAGTCTCCGAAATGTACTCAAAGGGTGCGCTGCAAAAAAACGAAGCCGAGCGGCTTCTCGGCTTCTGCAACAATTCAGGCCCTGCGTTCATTATCTCCGTCGCGGGAAGCGCCGTTTTCGGCAGCGTGAAGATCGGTTTTTTCCTCTATGGAGTACATGTCCTTGCCGCCCTGCTTACCGGTATGCTGCTCAAGCCTGAAAGACTTACCGGGCAGACTGCCGCCCCGCCTTACGCCGCGCCGAATCTGTCAGTCGCGTTCACCGGAAGCGTCAAGCGAGCGACTGCGGCAATGGTCACGGTCTGCGGTTTTGTCGTGTTTTTCAGCGTACTTGTCGGGCTTCTCGACGCGCAGGGAACGCTCTCATCTCTGACGGGAGCCATATCGATGCGCTTCGGAACAGAGCTGCATTTTTCGAGGAGCCTGCTTACGGGATTTCTAGAGCTTGGCACAGGCACAAGCTCGATGTACGGGCTGCGCACCGAACCGGAAAACCTCGCTCTCTGCTCATTTCTCCTCGGATGGGGAGGCCTTTCGGTACACGCGCAGGCCTCTGCGGTGATAAGAGAAGGCGGACTGTCCCCCGTTCGGCACACTTTCGGCAAGCTGCTTCACGGCGGACTGTCCGCCATAATCACATATTTCGCTTATCCTTTAATCTTCTGATCGCTTGGTTTCCTCATAATTCTCGTTCCACTTGATAACGTCGACTCCTCCGTTGTTGCAGTAGTCAAAATCGGCGCCCATTATTCTATGGATATCCTCAAGTCCTGTACACATGGATTGGTAGAGCGTATCGTTGATAACGCCGAGATTGTTTCCTTCCTGATAGGACGCGATGGCCGACTGAAGGTTCCAGAGCCTGTAGCGCCAATCGCTTGTTACGTTCACATCGCTCAGGTCTACCATGTACATCGGCGCATAGTTCACGTTGCGGAGATAAGTCTCGCCAGTATCAAGGTTCTTCTGGACGCTGATGTTGAGTACTGCAGACAGGTCGGTATACTTATCGTCCTGACAGGAGACAAAGTTGCCGAGGCAGTAAGCGAGAAGGACCGTTTTCTCGTTGCCCTCGTCATCCGTTATGCGGCGCAGTTCCACCGGCTCAGGTACATGGGTATGCCCGCCGACGACGATGTCCGCACCCTGCTGGAAAAGAAAATCTGCCAGTTCCTTCTGATAATCGACGGGCTCTGTGTAATACTCGTTGCCCCAGTGCATCTGGACGACTATCATGTCTGTGTTCAGCGCTCGTGCCGCGGCCATGTCAGCCTTCAGGAGGTCATAATCGATGTCCTGAAGGGTATTCAGATAATCCGTGAAAAAGATATTCGCGCAGTAAGGATAATCAGTGACGGGTATCGCGTTTGTGCCGTATGTAAAGCTCAAGAAGGCAAAACTGATACCGTTGATATCCTTGACAAGTATGCCATTCGATGCGTCCCGCTCCTCCTGACTGCGATAGGTTCCGACATGGTCGAGCCCGTTCTGGTCAAGTATGTCCAGCGTGCGGACAAGCCCCGGCAGAAGGCTATCCATGCAGTGGTTCGAGGCCGTGTTTATCATGTCGAAACCAAAGCTTTTGAGGCTCTTCGCCAAATCTGCGGGCGATTTGAACATCGGATAGCCAGAATATTCCGTTGTATCGGGGAATGTAGTTTCCATAGTGCAGACAGCGTAGTCCGCGTTTTTGACGAAGTCCGAAGCGCCGCCGAAAACCGGTATGTAATTATATGTACCGTCGCTCCTCTTCGCCTCGTCGTTGATGCCGGTGTGGGCGACAAGATCACCTGCAAACGCGAGCTTGACATTCGCGGCGTTCGTAGGCTCTGTAAAAGCCTGTTCGGGCGTGGGCGTCGGGCTGGGAGTAGGCTCCGGCGTTGCCTGCGCCTCAAGAAGTGCCTTTTCCTGCTCTGCGTGCTCGCTGTAGTTTTTATAGACGGTGACTCCCAGTATGCCGATGAGGGCAACAAGGATCACGCTTAATATGCCTTTAAGTATTTCCTTCATAGCACATTCCTTTCGGATAAACGATATAACTGAATGACTGTTTTAAGTAATGTAATATAGCAAAATAATCGCTTGCGGTTATTTTACCATACCACAGACGCAAAAATAAAGTGTAAAAGTCACCGCCATTGTGATAATATAACATAGCATAAACGTTTTTGCGACATTTTTGTTAATATTTCAGGCATTTTTGTGGAGGACACGATGGACGAACTTAAAAAAAACCAGGTCTATACGGCTGAGATAAGCGGCTATTCCAGCACAGGCGCAGGCGTCGCGCGCATTCTCGGAAGAGCCGTCTTTGTAGACCTTGCTCTTGTCGGTGAGGTCTGGGATATTCTGATACTTAAAGTTACGTCCTCAGCCGTCTACGGGAAAGGGCTTAAGCTCATCAAGGCATCAAAGGAGCGCGTTTCGCCGGTTTGCCCCGTTTTCGGAAAGTGCGGCGGCTGCGGCCTGATGCACATGAGCTATGATGAAGAACTCCGCTTCAAGCTATCGCGCGTTAACGACGCCATACAGAGGGTCGCCGGGCTTGACTTCACTATAGACAAAATCATCGGCGCCGACGAGGGAATGAATCTGCGTTACCGCAACAAGGCAATATTCGCGGTCGGCCGGGACAAGGATGGCAAGGCCGTAACGGGCTTTTTCCGCGAGCGGAGCCATGATATCATACCAGTAACCGACTGCTTGATCCAGACCGAGCTTTCCGTCCGCTGTGCCGCCGCTTTGCGTGACTTTATGGACAAAACCGGCGTTGCTGTTTACGATGAAGCAACAGGCAAAGGGCAGATTAGGCACATTTTCACTCGCTGCAGCCTAAAGCTCCCTCAGTCTGTCGCCTGCGTCGTTTCGGCGCGGGGGCTGCACGAGCATACTGACGCTCTCGTTAAGGCACTTCGCAATAATTGTCCGGAGCTAACCGGCATCGTCCTGTGCATAAATAAAACCCGCGGTAACACTGTGCTGGCGGGTAAGTTTCATACGCTCTGGGGCAGCGAATTTATCGAGGACGAACTCTGCGGCTTGCGGTTTAAAATCTCGCCGCTGAGCTTTTATCAGATAAATCCCCGTCAGGCAGAGAAGCTCTATATGCGTGCGTTAGACTATGCAAGCCCCGACGGCGCTGGCATCGTGCTCGACCTCTACTGCGGAACGGGTACGATCAGCCTTTGTCTTGCTAGGGGCGCGAAATTTGTCTACGGTGCGGAGATTGTCGAAGCGGCTGTTGTTAATGCGCGACAGAACGCAGCGGCGAACGGCATAAAAAACGCTGAATTTATCCTCGGCGACGCAGGCGCTGCCGCAAAAAAGCTTGCGCAGTCCGGCATCAGACCCGACGCAGTCGTGGTCGATCCCCCGCGTAAGGGGCTGTCGCCGGAAGTCATTGAGGAGATCTGCGGAATGTTACCGGAGCGAATTGTCTATGTCTCCTGTGATCCCGCGACGCTCGCCCGCGACATGAAGTTATTTTCAGATTGCGGCTACCTCCCCCAAAAAGGTACGGCAATTGACATGTTTCCCCGTACGACACACGTCGAGACGGTAGTATTGATAACAAGGGTAAAAGAGTGAGCGTGTGAAAAGCCTTGAAATAAGGGCTTTTTGGGTTTTGAGAGTAAAAATCATCTGTGCGAAAACCGTAAAAATATCGCTCCGTGGGAATAAGTCCACGGAGCGGATTTTTAAGCGTACAGAGCAGGTTAGATGTCATAGTCCGGTGAGTGTACAGGTTAGATGTCAGGTGCTCGTGACAGAGCAGGATAGACGTTTTTTGAAATTTTTGAGGTTGACAGAGCAGGTTGGATATTGAGTCATTATTAAGACTCTTGACGGCCCGAAATGCAGGCTGGGCATTATTTAGACTACTTAGCATTCGCTATCAGATATAAAAGGAGGTCACAAAATTATTATGGAATATAAGATTTTAAGTTTTCCCATAACTATGTCATTTGGCAATACTGAGAATACAGTTTATCCAACCTTGCTTTGGGATAAACAAAACATTATTCTTGTCGACTGCGGTTTTATCGGATCACTCCCCTACCTTGAAAAGGAGCTGCGGCGGCACGGATTGTCAGCAGAGCAAATAACCGGCCTTGTGCTGACTCATCATGATCATGACCATATGGGGGCGGCTGCAACCCTTAAAAGGATAAACCCTCATGTGAAAATATATGCTTCTGCTGTAGAAGCGCCATTCATTTCCGCTCACGAAAAACCGTTGCGGTTGCGTCAAGCAGAAGAAATGCAGAAAACACTTCCGCCTGAGCAGCAGGATTTTGGTAAGGCATTTTGTGAAATGCTACGTCGGGTTGAGCCGGTACAGGTAGATGTTTTTCTGTGTGACGGAGAACGTATGGATTGGTGCGAAGGATGCAGGATTCTTGCGACGCCCGGTCATACACTCGGGCATATTTCGCTTCTTATGGAAAAGGACTCGATTGTTATAACTGGTGATGCAATTGCGCTGGAGGACGGTAAGCCTGTTATCGCAAACCCGCAGTTTACGTTGGACATTGAGCAGACTACAAAATCTATGGAGAAATTATTGTCACTTAAGGCAAAGGTTTATTATTGCTACCACGGAGGGACTCTTACTTTGACATTATAAAAATTTTGCAAAACAAACAAAAATACTTAATGACAATAAATCATTTAAATCATTTAAAATTAGGTTGACTCTAACACGGTGTCATAGTTTATAATGCATGTGGAGGAGATAACATGTACTACAAGGTAAAAGAGATTTCTGATATGTCAGGGGTAAGTGTCAGAATGTTACACTATTATGACAAAATTGGGTTGCTTAAACCGGGAAATGTATCACAAGCTGGATATAGATTATATACAACAGATGACATAAAAAAGCTCTCACAGATATTGTTTTATAAAGAACTGGATTTTTCTCTGGAGGAGATAAAAGAAATATTAGACTCCTCAAATGCTGACAAGTTGGAAGTGTTGAAAATGCAGCAACAAATCTTAACAAAAAAGCGAGAA
>JAJUHD010000126.1 GCA_029268085.1 Bacillota bacterium
CCAGCTCAAAAAAGGCCAGTCCTACATTTTCTTTGGAAAAGTAACTGTCGAAGGCTCTCGCCGCACTATGATTAACCCTTTGTTCGAGTCCGAGGGTGCTCCCGCTTCGCTTACCGGACGCATCGTACCTGTTTATCGGCTTACCTCCGGCATTTCGCAGAAAATGCTTATTTCGGCTGTCAGGCGCGGTCTCGACGAATGCGCGAATTGCCTTCCCGATGCGCTGCCCATTTCCGTTGCCGAAACTGCGCAGCTCTGCAAGGTGCCCTTTGCCTATGAAAACATCCACTTCCCTGCTGACTTTGCCGCGCTGGAGCTTGCGCGCAGGCGCCTGATTTTCGAGGAGCTTTTTGTCCTCTCCTGCGCCCTTTCCAAGATGAAAAGCTCCCGCTTCAAAAAAAGCGGCATAGTGGTCTCGACCCCGCGGCTTGAAAGGTTTTATTCGGAACTTCCCTTCCTGCTTACGAGCGCACAGAAGCGCGCCGTTTCAGACTGCGCAAAGGACATGAGCTCCGGCGCCGCTATGAACCGCCTCATACAGGGCGACGTCGGCAGCGGAAAAACCATTGTCGCCGCAGCCTGCATCTGGTGCGTACATGAAGGCGGACTGCAGAGCGCTTTTATGGCGCCGACGGAGATTTTGGCTAATCAGCATTTCCATACATTTTCGGAGCTTTTGGCTCCTCTCGGCATAAAGGTCGTAAAGCTCACCGGCTCAATGACCGCCAAGCAGAAGCGCGATGCTCAGGATCTTATCAAAGAGGGAGAGGCCGATCTCGTCGTCGGGACGCACGCGCTTATCAGCGGCAATGTCGAATTTCCGAGGCTCGCGCTCGTTATCACTGACGAGCAGCACCGTTTCGGAGTCAACCAGCGCGCCGCCCTCATTGCGAAAGGTGAAAGCCCTCATACGCTCGTCATGTCGGCAACACCTATCCCCCGCACGCTGGCTCTCATAATCTACGGCGATCTTGACGTTTCGGTAATTGACGAACTCCCGCCCGGCAGGCAGAAGGTGGACACCTTTGTTGTAAACGAGGAAATGCGCGAACGAATAAACAATTTTATGCGAAAGCAGGTCGCTGAGGGGCGTCAGGTCTTTGTCGTCTGTCCCGCGATCGACGAGAACGAGGAGCGCCCGCAGGGGTTAAAAAACGCCAAGGAATACTCCGCCGAACTTCAAGAGAAGATTTTTCCCGATCTGCTCATCGGATGTATACACGGGAAAATGAAGCCCGCTGAAAAAGATAAGGTCATGCAGTCTTTTTTAGACGGAAAAATCGATATACTTGTTTCCACGACGGTCATCGAGGTTGGCGTGGATGTTCCGAACGCCTCCCTCATGATCGTCGAAAATGCGGAGCGCTTCGGGCTTAGCCAGCTCCATCAGCTTCGCGGACGGGTCGGACGCGGCAAGTACAAGAGCTACTGCGTGCTCTTCTCCGACTCCGACAACGAGATATCGAAATCGAGGCTCAAGGTCATGGAGCAAACCACTGACGGTTTTAAAATCTCCGAAGAGGACCTCAAGCTCCGCGGACCCGGAGACTTCTTTGGGGCCCGTCAGCATGGACTGCCAGAGATGCATATCGCCGATCTCGGCATGGACATGAAGGTTCTTTCAGACGCGCAGGCGGCGGCGCAGGCACTGCTGAAGACAGACCCGGAACTGTCAAAGCCTGAAAACGAAAATCTTCGCAAGCGCATTGACGAGCTTTTTAAAGCCAGTGACGGTATTCTCAACTGATTGTTCAACGGCGTTTTTCAACATAATAAGACAGCTAATTTGCCCCCTTTGTCTCATATACTTGCGTATAAGGCAAAGGGGGCAAGCTATCTGTGGCAAAGAAAAAACTGATGAAGGACACTGCTATCTTGACAGGCGCTTCGCTTGCCATGAGGTGCATCGCCCTAATTTTTCAGATGTGGCTGGTCTCCCGCATCGGCGCGGCGGGGGTTGGACTATACGGGCTTGTCGGCTCCGTTGGTTTTCTTGCAGCGACAGTTGCTATCTCCGGCATACGCTTTGCCTCGACACGCCTCATCTCCGAGGAGCTGGGGCTCAGCCGAGCGGGCGGCGTGGGAAAAGCCACGCGGCTCTGTATGGCCTACAGCCTGTTTTTCGGGTCGGCCTCCGCCCTGATTCTCTATCTCTGCGCCGAACCGATCGGCTTTCTCTGGGTAGGCGACGCAAGGACCGTTATGTCGCTGCGCATACTGTCCCTCAGTCTGCCGTTCATTTCTCTCTCCTCTGTCATGTACGGCTATTTTACAGCGAGCGGCCGCATTTTCAAGGCCGCCGCAATACAGGTCGTTGAGCAGCTTATCAGGATCGGACTTGTTGTTATCTTTCTGGACTTCGCACCGTCCGGCGATCTTGAAAAAAGCTGCGCCGCAGTCTGCGCCGGAAGCACGTCCGCCGAGGTATGTTCGTTTATTCTTATGCTGACAGTCTTTTTGTTCGACCGCAGGAAATACGCAAAAAGAGCGGAGCCGTCTCCCCGTCTGCCTGCGCGCATGCTCAGCATTGCCGTACCGTTAGCACTTTCCGCTTACGCCAGAAGCTCGCTTTCGACGCTTGAGCAGCTCCTTGTTCCTCGCGGCTTGAAGAAGGCTGGTTACACCGCGAACGGAGCGCTGGCCGGCTATGGTACGATCCAGGGTATGGTATTCCCAATCATCTTCTTTCCCTCGTGCATCATAACCGCGCTTGCGGAGCTCATCGTTCCTGAGCTGACAGCCGCGCAGGTCTCCGGTCATAAGAACCGGATATCTCATACCGTATCCGCGCTCCTCAGAAAATCGCTCGGTTTTTCGCTGTTTATCGGCCTGATGCTTTTCATCCTTTCGGAAACGCTTGGCAAAGCAATCTACCACAGCGAGGACGCGGGCTATTACCTTCGCATTTTTGCTTTTCTGGTCCCGATCATGTATATGGACATGGTAACAGACGGCTGCCTTAAGGGTCTTGGTCAACATCTCTGGTCCATGAGCTTCAACATTGCCGATGCACTTTGCGGCGTCATACTTGTCTATACCTTGCTGCCGCATTTTGCTTTGAAGGGTTATATTGCTATCATCTTTTTCGAGGAGATTTTCAACTTTTCTCTGAGCATTTGGCGGCTGAGCCGCGTAACGGAGATAAGGCTGTTCTCGCAGCCAAAAAATGAAGCGTGCCGGGAGTAGGGTTGCTCCCGGCATGACTTATTATTTGTACAGGGCCACGAATTCCTCCAACGTCAGGCCCTTTTCCGTTATATAAGCCGCCGCCTCCTTGCCGACATAGCGGAAATGCCACGGCTCATACATGACGCCTGTTATATCCGTCCTGTCTTTCGGATAGCGCAGAATAAAACCATAATCAGCACAGTTTGCTGCCATCCATATCGATAGCGGCGTGTCCTCAAGCGTCTCGTCCATATACTCATAATACTTGTCCACGATGTCGCAGGCAAGCCCTAGCTGGTGCTCGCTTGTTCCGGGATATGCGACGATCGTTTTTGCCTTTTCTACCGCGGCCTCCTGACTGCCTTCGGACGCAAGGTATTCGTTCACCTTTTTGTTGAACAGATATTCCTGCGTATCGTAGCTCCTGTACGATGATGTTATGTAAACCGTAAAGCCCTCTGCTCTGGCGGCGGCTATGAACTCATTAAGTGCGTCGGCCGCGCGCGTGTCGAACTTCTGCCCGTCTGCTACCGCCTTCAATTCGGGAATATAGTCCGCCGGAAGAAGCTTATCCTTGTTGACGAGAGTGTATTCCCATGAGCTGATATCGATATCCGGCCTGTCCGCAAATGGGTCGGCCGATGGCGACGGTGTCGGTGTGTATGTCGGAGCTGGCGTCGGGGATTCCGTAACAGCCGGAGACGGCGCCGGCGAAGGAGCAGCCTCCGCAAGCCCGATTCGCCTACCGATTATCAGAGCGCCCAATACCACAAGCAGCAACAGCAAAACGAGCGCGCCGAGGACCTTCTTAAACAACATTCAGCTTCCTCCTTATCAGGCAGCACTCCTCACCGGATGATACCGTTGCTGAAATAAAACACATGGAAAAGCAGCGGTTCCGACGCCGGATAAATTTATCTGAAATATTTTAGCATATCCATCTGCCTATGGCAAGGGCGCCGGCAGATAACGCAACAGATAAAAAAGCCCCGCGTTGTTATTCAACGCGGAGTTTTTTGTTATGTTATGATTCAGTCAAAAGTTACTGTTCATGTATGCAATGCTGCAGGCGCCCTCCGCCGTTACCATACAGGGTCCCGCCGGATTTTCGGGAGTGCAGGTTTTGCCAAAGTTCGGACAAAGCTGGGGCTTCATGCCCTTAAGCACTTCTCCGCATTTGCAGGTTCTCATACCCGCATTTTCCTTTTCAGGCATCTTAAGCCCGAATTTTGCTTCCGCGTCAAACCGTTTGTATTCCCTGTTCAAAACGAGACGCGATTTCGGCAAAACGCCCACGCCTCTCCAATCGGCGTCCTTAAGCGTAAATGTTTCGTTTATCAGGTTTTTAGCAACTACGTTTCCGTTTTCGCTTACAACATTATCGTACTGATTTATAACCGAGCGATTACTTACGCTAAACTGACGCATTGCCTGATATACAGCCTGAAGAATATCCGTCGGCTCAAAGCCGCTTACTACGCAGGGTACTCCAAATTCCTTAACCAGAGCGGCAAACGGGCGCGTTCCGATAACCATTGCCACATGGCCCGGACAGAGCAACACGTCCATTTTTGTGTTCATCATTACATATTCAATGGCCGGAGGAGTTATCCGGTGGGATGAGATAATTGAGAAGTTATTTATGTCTCCGGCCTCATGTATCGCTGCGGCCGTACCGGGGGCGGTGGTCTCAAAGCCTACTGCAAAATGTACTACCTCCGATTTTGAGTTTCTCGCGATTTCAAGGGCCTGCGAAATATCGTAAACCATCCTGACATCGATGCCTTCAAGCCTTAGTTGTTCCAGAGACCCCCATCTTGTCGGTACTCTCAGCAGGTCTCCAAAAGTTGTAAGAATTATGTTCTCTTTTTTTGCCAGCTTCAGCCCGAGAGCTATTTCTTCTTCCGGTGTAACGCAGACCGGACAGCCGGGACCGCTTATCAATTGAATATTAGAAGGCAACAGATCGCGCAGGGAATACTGTACGATCGTATTTTCATGCGTACCGCAGAAATTCATAATCTTCAGATCGGGTTCATGAAGCCTTTTGTTTTCCTTTTCTATGGCGTCAAGAAGCTGTCTGGCGTACGCATCAGTGGCGACAACGTCACGATAGACCTTCAAGGGGTCCTTAACGATTTCGGTTGCAAAGCCCGCATGGACCACTACGGTATCGCCTATCCTGACCTTAGGAAGCAGCGTAACCGATACTTCCTTCAACGCACCCCTAAAGCTGACTGTCGCATTATTTCCTTTTAGTTCAACGATTTTTCCGAAAGCCGCAACACACATTGCCGTTACCCCTTACATCAGTCTATTCTACCGCTATGCTGTCGATATAAAGCTCGTTTCCTTGAATTATCTCAATGCATTCATTCGCGCAGACATCGCATTTTGAAAAAGGTATTCCGGTCTCGTATTCGTTCCCGCACAGCCTGCACCTTACTTTGATCGGAACGCGCTCAATTACAAGCTCCGCGCCTTCGGCAGGCGTAGCCTGAGTAAGCATCTCGAAGCAGGATTTCATGGTCAGGTCTTCGATTCCAGCCAGTTCACCGGCGATAATCCTGACCTGAACAACTTTGTTTACACCGTATTCTATGACCTTTTTATTTATTAAATCACAGATACTGCATACTAAAGACAGCTCGTGCATCTTTTATCGCTCGGTACATGAGATGCAGGGGTCGATGCTTCCTACGATTACGGGTATATCCGCAATTTTGCTGCCGGGCATCATAACGCTGAGCGCTCCCCAGTTCGGGTACGTCGGGACTCTCCATTTAATGCGTTCAGGGATATCCGTGCCATTGGTGCGCGCGTAATATATAAGCTCTCCTCTGGGCGCTTCCGATTTTGCTACAGCTTCACCGGCAGGTATTTCAGGCATAAATCCTAAGTCTTTAGGTCCTTCCGGCATTGCGTTAAGGAGCTTTTCAATAACGCCGATTGATTCGGCGGTTTCTTCGATTCTGACCATCTGTCTGTCAAAAACATCGCCGTTTTTCTTTGTTACCGGATTCACCTTGACTTTGTCATAGGCCATATAGGGGTTGTCCACTCTAACGTCGTATGAGACACCCGAGGCTCTCGCCACAGGGCCGACCACGCCGTACTCGACGGCCTTATCATGGGGAAGAACGCCGACGCCCTCAGTGCGGCGGCGGATCGATGCGTTCGACTTTATGATTCCGGCTATTTCTTCAAGAGGTTTTTTTAAACCGTCCAGAGTTTTCAGTATATACTTTTTCTGCTCTTCGGAAATATCGTATCTGACTCCGCCGATGGTATTGACGGACAGGTTCATTCGATTGCCGAACACCGACTCCTTAAGATCCTGCATTGTCTCTCGAAGCTCCATGGCGTGCATAAACAGGGAGTCGAAGCCGATAATGTGCGGAATAAGCCCGATATTGAACAAATGCGATGCAATACGCTTAATTTCATCAGCGACAGCCCTCAGATATTCCGCGCGTTCCGGTATCTGTATCCCTGCTATCTTCTCAACCGCCATACAGTAGGTAAACGGATGGTTGTTGGAGCACAGGGAGCAGACTCTTTCGGTAAGAGTAAGGTTTTGATAGAAATTTCTTTGCATGGCAAGAAATTCAATGCCGCGATGTGCATGTCCGGCGTTTATTTCGACGCCGACTACGGTTTCTCCCTCTACCGAGAGCTTGAAATATATGGGCTCTTCCAGCACAACGTGTACCGGACCGATAGGAATCTGATAACTACTCACCGGCACCCGCTTCCTTTCTGTTGGACTTCATGATCTTCTCCCATAAAATGCTCGTGCTTGCGCCCTTCAAAGCCTCTGACAGCGGTATCATCGCATGGTCTGTCATGCTGATGCTTTCATCCAGAAAAAGTTTCTTAGTATTGGGATGCCCCTGCAATTCAATGTTGTAGAGCTCACGCATTTCCCTCTCGTGCCAGTCGGCGCTTATCAGTACCGGTGTAATGGCTTTTACCGTCCTCTTATCGTCAGGCAGTGTAACGCTCACAGTTAGATTTATACCTTCAAAAAAGAAATGATAATTAATTACCACATTGACCGGTTTTTCAATTAAGGGAGTGTTTTTCGGAGCATTATCGGGCGCTTTGCCTGGGATGGCGTTTGGCGTATTAAGCGGCGATATAGTCATCACTCTGCCTTTAAAATCCGCAATCAATTCCGCAACTGTATATATATCATCCGGTTCCTCAAGCCTGCACCAACCGAATACGACACCTTTTTTGTCAACGTCCCATTTCAGGTCGAATTTTCCTCCGGTTTTTTGTGTCAGCTTCTCAACGAAGCTGCTTATAACGTCTTCTTTCATCGTACAACGTCCTCCCACACAGACTTTCTGCGGCATTTTTGGCACAGCTTGGAAAGGCACTTGACATCGCCTTCCTCTCC
>JAJUHD010000127.1 GCA_029268085.1 Bacillota bacterium
AGCTTGCTGAACCTTTTATCCGTCAGAGCGTAAAAAACCCTGCAATCGATATTTCGCTTTTCGCGCCGATTCTTCAGCCGCGAACGGACAGGCTGACAGATATCCCTGAAAAGATTGATTTTTTTGACGAGCTGCCAGATTATGACGTTGAGCTCTATACAAACAAGAAGTCCAAGACCGACGGCGCTGTGTCTCTCGATATGCTGAACAAGACCCTGCCCGTGCTGGAAGCCATAACCGACTGGGCGGAGGAAAACATCCATGACACGCTCATCGGGCTTGCAGAAAAGCTGGAAGTCAAAAATGCAACGCTTATGTGGCCTGTCCGCATAGCAGTTGCCGGAAAAGCGGTTACGCCCGGCGGCGCGGTCGAAATCTGCCACATCCTCGGAAAAGACGAAACGATCAGGCGCATTAAGCTTGGTATGGAAAAACTGAAAAATAAACCAGACAAACAATAAATTGACACATTAAAAACGCCCCTTTTGTGTAAAAATATGCACAAAGGGGTGTTTGTCGTTTCCTGCGATAAATATGCCGCCGAATCATAAACAAAACTGCGCCGTGCGGCGCACGGGAGGTCACATGAGAAGAAGAACAGCTATCACGATCATTACATTGATTGCCGTGGTTGCCGTGGCAGCCATTGCCTTCGGCGCTGTTACAAAGCAAAGGCTTGACGCAGACGAGCGTTATATCGCCTCGAATTACCGCCATGCCTTTGCGGAGGTCGTTTCAGGAATTTCGGATATGGATACGGCGCTCCAGAAGAGCCTGCTCGTAACTTCGCCTTCCATGGCGGGAGCTGTCTGCACCGAGATATACGGGAAAGCGGCAACTGCAAAGATGGCGCTCGGCATTATGCCCTATACCTCGGCTGATTTGGAAAAGACCTCGAGCTTCATCGGTAAGGTGGGCGACTATGCTTATTCGCTTTCGAGAAAGGCGGCCAGAGGCGAGAGCTTCACGCAGGAGGAAAGGGACAACCTGCGAAAGCTTTCCGAAGCAACGGCACTGCTTGCCCAAAACATGAATTCGCTGCAGGACGAAATGGGGAGCGGGCTCCTCAGTATGGACCAATATGCCAAAACGGTCGCGGAACAGGACAAGGCAGAAGGGGAGATTCTGCCGAAGACCTTGGGTGACGGTCTAAGCTCCGTCGAACAGGAATTTCCGGAAACCCCGACTCTGATATACGACGGGCCGTTCTCTGAGCACATCGAGGGCATGAAGCCCGTTATGCTTGAAGGGCTGAAAGAGATAAATGAAGACGCAGGACGTCAGGCTGCCGCAAAGTTCCTCGGAATACGGGCGGAACAGATATATCCAACGGGTGAGCTGAACTCTGATATCATTTCGCTATGCTATGAAACTAAATCGAAAAACGGCGTGACGAGAATTTTGGTGAGCAAAGCGGGAGGCATAGTATATCAGGCGGTTGGATCAAAGCTTGTCGAGCAGTCGAGAATGAGTGCAAAGGAAGCGCTGGATGCCGCGAAAAAATTCCTCGAACGCAAGGGCTACGTCGGTATGCGAGAAAGCTATTATATGATAAACAACAACATTCTGACGGCAAATTTCGCCTTTATGCAAAACGGCGTTATCTGTTACCCGGATCTTATCAAGGTTGGCATAGCGATGGACGACGGATCGCTGCAAAGCTTTGACGCTACGGGATATATTAAATCCCATAAAGAACGTCAGATACCAGCACCGGCAATCTCCGAGGAAGCTGCGAGAACCAAAGTACCGGGCGATCTGAATATCATCGGCACAAACAAAACAATCATCCCCAGCGCGGGAAAGAACGAAATCTTCTGCTATGAATTTGAGTGTGAGGACGCGAATGACCAGCGCTTCCTGATATACGTCAACGCCGCGACAGGCGAACAGGAAAAAATCTTTATACTCCTGCAGGATGAAAACGGAACGCTGACGCTGTAGAAAAAGAGCTGCCTTCCCTATCGGTAAGGCAGCTCTTTTTTGCGTACATTACAGCACTACGATAGCAAGACCCTTATTCTTCATCCTTGTTATAGGTCTGTTTTCGATATAAAAGATATGAATAGACTATCGGGAGCACTGTTGCCAATACGATAACGGCAAGCATAATGTACACGTTCCCGATAAATGCGTTGACTATCACGGCAAGCCCGCCGAGGACCCAGACAAAACCTGAAAAACGATGGGTTTTGTTCCAGTTTTCGGCATTGTCGAGCGTCCACGGGAGCCTGATGCCCACCGTATAGCTTTGGCGGCTTTTCGGCATGTAGTTGCCGATTATCAGAAACAGCAGACCGACGAGCAGGGAAGCGATCGTTGTTACCGGAACACCATAGCCCATACTCTTGAAAATTGTTATCGGAACAAATATCAGCGATGAAACCGGTATTGCCCACAGTCCGACGGTTCGGATCACGTTGTTTACATTTGCTTTTTTGGGGTCGGCGCTCATTATGAAGTGCACTAAAAGATTACCTATCGCAAGACCGGCGGGTAATAAAAAGCACGCAATTGCCTTAGGCGCAAAATTATCGGCGACACCGTTAATATCAAAGTGGATGGGAACCTGTGCAGGGAGCTTGTCGTAAACAACGAGCCCGAGAAGGATCGGCAAAAGGCATACAAGGGTGGATAAAGCAGCCTGAGCATTAACCTTGTTTTTCATTTTTATTTCCTCCAAACTGTGAAAACCACAGCATTACTTCCTCGAATACAGAGGTGTTGAGCTCATAATATATATAATTCTTGTATTTGCTTTCGGTAATTAGTCCGGCTTTTTTAAGCTGCGAAAGATGGTATGAGATAGTTGCGCCGGTCATGTCGAATGACTGACCGATGTCGCCTGCCGACATTTTCCCTTGTTTAAGCATTACGAGTATCTCACGCCGAACAGGGTCAGAAAGGGCCTTAAAGGTTTCCGGAAAACCCAAAATCTCACCTCCGCTATTTAAAATTCTTTCGAAACAGAATATACATTGTTAAAAGGAAATGTCAATAGGGTATTTAGAAAAAAATCTAAATACCCTATTGGCTCAGCGTTGGATCATTCCGCTGCTCAGATCATTTTAAGAATCGATTCTTTCGGAACGACGCCGACAGACTTGTTTTTAAGCTGTCCGTGCTGCATAACGATAAGCGTCGGTATGCTCATAATACCAAAGCGCCCAGCAAGGGTCGGCTCATCATCCACATTTATTTTGCATACCTTAATATCGCTGCGTTCAGCGGCGATATCGTCAACGATGGGGGAGAGCATGCGGCAAGGTCCGCACCAGCTTGCCCAGAAATCAATCAGAACGGGTTTATCGGAGCTAATGACTTCAGTTTCGAAGTTCTGGCTTGTCACAGTGATCACTGACATGATTTTCTCTCCTTAGTTTTTATTTTATTATGCCCTATCCTGCGATAAAAGGATACTTTTAAACGGGGTCAAAGAGGTGCTTTTTTTATCCTGCCGAACTGTCGGGGGTATTGAGGCGGTGTCGGCCTGACCTTTTCAATAACAACGGCGCTGTGGACTATATCGGTGCCGGGTATGACATATTTTTTGACCTCGGGAGTTTTTCCACCCAAAATCGAGATTGCTTTACGGGCCTCTTGGAGTTCTTCCGTACAGTCCGGCCCCTTCATGGCGATGAAGACCCCGCCAATGTGTATGAAAGGCAGGCATAGTTCGCAGAGAATGTTCAAACGGGCAACGGCCCTGGAAACGGCAATGTCAAAACTGCCTCCCATATCGGCGGCGGTTTCTTCCGCCCTTGCGCAGACGCAGCGGACATTATCAAAACCAAGCCTGACACAGGTCTCTGCGAGGAAATCCATGCGCTTTCTATGGCTGTCAAGCAGGGTGAGCGAGATATCGGGTGCGGCAATCTTTAGAGGAAGACCGGGAAAGCCCGCGCCGGTCCCTATATCGATAACTGATTTTAGAGAGAAATCGTAGATTGAACAGAGTGCGACGCAGTCGAGAAAGTGCAGGCGCGCTGTATTTTCTTCGCCTTCAATGGCGGTAAGGTTCATAACAGCGTTCTTTTCGGTTAGATAGTCATAGTATTTCTGAAAACGTTCGGACATCTCATCTGTGAACGGCAGCCCCAGAACGTCAAAGCCTTCTTTTAAAATCTGTTGCATAAAGTCCCTCCGGGCTTGGTGCGGAAAAATGTCATTCTATGTTTTTCCGTTGAATTTAAGCCCGCATTTCGGGCATGTTATACTAATCTTTCCCTTGCCGCGTGGAAGCCGCAGCTTGCTTTTGCAGCCGGGGCAGGAGAAAAACCTGTACTGTTTCCGCTGCCGGAGACGGAACTTCCACTGCGCGAAGGCCTCAGCGATGTCTCCCGTAATGCGAATGAAGCGATAATTCTCCTCCCTGCGCTTGGCAAGATTTTTTGAGAAGGCGCGCCATATCGCATAGGCTGTTATGGCAAGGGCGAAGATGACGACGAGGGGGGAAAGGAAGGCAAAACCATCCAGAATGAAGGCAAAGACTATAAGCGTTATGCTCAGTCTGTCAAAACCATTCCTGCCGGCCATTATTTGGCGAAATCTCGGGAACATTAAAAATACTCCTCCTTGGAGCATAAGGGATAAAGTGCTTCCAATCAGCAGCTCTCGGAAAATAAACAGGGCATATCCTTAGATACACCCTGATATTATCATATTATTCCATTTTAGTCTACTGCTATGCATAGAAATCATGGTCGCCAATGTTCAAAACAAATACGCGAGTCTGTGCAAACCATGAAGATACGCCAACATCCGGGTTTACGAAATAAATCGAATCACCTACAAGGTTATAGCCCTCAAGGCAGATTTTCGCGGCAATGACGGACTCCTCGTTGGGCTCCTCATATATGCCGCCCTCTGTGACGCTGAACTGGACACCGTACCTGTTATCGAAAATAACCCCATAGATCGTCTTTGGACAAGTGGGATCGGCGACACGGTTAATGACCACGTTGCCGACTCCGATTTTTCCTTCGAGGGACTGGTTGCCGGCTTCCGCATTGATTAGGCGCGACAGCCAATAGAGGTCTTCTTCGTTATAGTAGCTTTCGCCGTTCTCAAGCAGCACAGGATTGTCCACTGTAAGGCTTACAGCGGAATTGACACTGTCCCAAGCAACCTCCACCTGATAGATTTTTGCGAGTTCGCGGACGGGCAGACAAAGCGAATCGTCCAAAACAAGCACTCCGTAAGGCAGGTAGAAACAACGGTTATTGACCGTCATGTAGTTCGTGCCAACGGTGACTGAAAGCTCAAGATCTTTTCCGGTTACCGTAGCAGTATTTGTTTCCGCATTCCATGCGATATCAGTTTGATCTCCAATGACGTCGAAAAACGCTCTCAGAGGTACGTATGTAGTATCTTCGACCTTGATACCGTCAGTCATTCTTATTCCATTTATAAATATTGGAACAGAGTCGGAAGCAGCTGCATTAGCCGGGGCTGCGTTTGCTGCATCGGCAATGACACCCGTAGCTGTTGCCTTGGCACTGCTGTTTGCATCATCGGTTTTGATACTTGTATTGCTGCCGCTTGCAAACCCGCCCGCCATGCAGATAATCAAACAAATAGCGCATATTATGGAAATGTTTTTAAGTATTAACTTTTTCATAACACGCTCCTATTCTTAAGTAGTTATCGATAGAGACAATAATAGTATTCTTGTATTCTGACATAATTATATTCATTTACGCATACAAAAAACAATTGGGAAATTGTACAAAATGACATATTTGAAATGATGAATTTTACACATATGCCCAAAATCATGAAAAAAATGCTTGATTGCCAATGGTTTGCTACAAAATGTTGTGTGTGCGCATTGACAAAAAATTTTTAAAAAGGTGAGTAAATAGGGGGGGCGAAGCATAAAAAATGCAGGAAGGTTGTCAATAATTTTTCATTATGTAAAGCGTTTTTATTCTGCCCCTGAGCTGCGGAAATACTATTTGGGCAAAAAGTCGATACTTTAACGAAGCCTGTCTCTCCTTGCATTAAAAAGCAAAACGGCGCATAAAATCAATAAACGGAAAGAGAGAGGAGGGACGCCTTGAAGATCAAAAAAGGCTTCACTGTCGCAGTGCTGATCGTGTTAGGTATTTATACTGTGCAGACAGCCGGCTCGGATCCTCGAACAAGAGAGACAATTTCCCGTTTTGCCGGCGAAATAGGGTTTGCGCTGGGGGAAGGTCAGACTGAACCGGATTTGGAAAACGACGGAGAAACCGGCGTTCCAGATATTATACAAATCAATGGAGAAGCTACGGAGGAGACGCTTCCTCCTTTTCCATCTGAGGTTGAGATACCTGAAACGGAGCAGCCCCAGCCGGAGGAACCACATGTCGTGCTCCCGACAACGATCGAGGGCGGGATGGTAATAAAAAACGATACAAGCTATGAACTCGATCTGGGCTCGCTTGTGTCTGCCGGGACTTCGGTGAAAATGGCCTCCGAGGGACCGCAGATACTTATTATACATACACACGGCAGCGAAGCCTATACACCGGAAGGAATCGACGAATATGATGTCTCTGATACTTTCAGAACACAGGACATCGAACACAGTGTCATCAGAGTCGGAGACGAGCTTGCCTCATGCTTTGAAAGCTACGGGCTGAAAGTCATACATGACAGAAACATCTATGACTATCCGAGTTATACTGGGAGCTATGCGCGAAGCGAAGAAGCTGTTAAGGAGTATCTTGCCGAGTATCCGAGCATATCCGTAGTTCTTGATGTTCACAGAGACTCGATCGGAGAAGGCGACGTCGTATACAAAACGGTTGCTGAATCTGACGGCAAGCCCTGTTCACAGCTTATGCTGCTTGTCGGGACCGGAGAAAATGGGCTGGAACATCCAAACTGGCAGGAAAACCTGAAATTTGCGCTCTATCTCCAATCTGCGGTTATTTCAAAATACCCATCGCTTCCGAGACCGATTGCGCTGAAGAAGGAACGGTACAATCAGCATCTTTCTACGGGCTATCTGATTCTGGAGGTGGGGAGCAGCGGCAATACTTTATCGGAGGCTCTTAATGCGGTCAGACTGTTCGCGGATGCCGTCGCTCCCAGCTTGAAGGAACTCAGGTCCGGCGAATAAGAAACATGTACAGAATATACTCATTCTATTTATTTTTCGACTTATATTATTTATTTAATATATGTAGTTAAAAAATAATTAAAAAATGAAGTAACAGCGAAAAACGCTTTTTTTGCTTTTTGCCGGATCGCTGCGAATAATTGTGCCTTGCAGGGACGATACTTATTTTGTCGGTACATTATATTAAATGACAAAATAAGGAGGAGAAACCATGAACGTCGGTGAAATTATGACCGAACATGTCATTTCGATCAACGAAGATGAGCCTGTCGTCGCAGCGGCAAGACTAATGAAGCAGCACAACATCGGCTCGCTGCCTGTGCGGGACTCGAAAAACAGACTCCGCGGCATTATCACGGATAGGGACATCGTTCTTCGCTGCGTTGCGGGCAATAT
>JAJUHD010000128.1 GCA_029268085.1 Bacillota bacterium
ATCTCTCCCATACAGTCTCTCCCTCATTCTCTCAAGCTCTGTCATCTGGCCCATGTCAAGCCAGCTGCTTTCACTGACAGGATATACGGCAACACGCCTTCCCTTCTCCCTCTGATTTTCAATTATATCCGGAAAGCCTATTGGCACACCGTCCTTAATATCATCCAAAACCTCCGGCTCGACTATGTACATACCTGTATTTGTCAGAAAAGAAAGCTCCGGCTTCTCTTTTATGGATCTGATCATGCCGTTTTCGCCTATTTCGATAACGCCGTAAGGAATAGTAATATTTTTATGCGCGCAGACCATTGTGACTGTGTTTCGGTTCTCATTGTGAAATCGCAGGATATCGTCGTAATCAGACTGTATCAGTATGTCGCAGTTTGTCAGAAAAAACGTGCTGTTGATTTTACCCTTAAGCAAAAAAAGTCCTCCGCCGGTTCCGAGAGGCTCATCCTCATCGTACCAACGAATCAAATAGCGCCGCTCGTTTTCCGCAAAATATGCCTTAATTAGCTGCTTCTTGTAGTTTACGATCACATGAAAATCATCGCAGTCATATTGCATGAACTGTCCCATGATATGCTCGATTATAGGGATATCTCCCACAGGGATCAACGGCTTCGGCAGTACACGGGTATATGGATCCAGGCGTGTTCCTTTGCCGCCTGCCATAATTACCACCGGCAGTTTCAGTTTTGGAAACTCCGATGCGGCTGAATCGCTTTCAAAAACCACATCGATAATTTCGCTGTTGCTGTTGACTATCGGGATCGCAATAAAACCGTTGTTCTGAAATAATTCGTGCGCCTGCTCCCGGCTGCTCGCAACCTTTGGATTATGATTTGCGGCCTTATCCGCAGCGTCGTCCATTCTGCCTCCTGAGAGCAGATACCGCCGAATATCTCCGTCTGTTAGCGCGGCGAGCAGGCGTGTTCCGTCAACGACAAAAAGAATTTTCTTTGCCGTCTTATCCAACCGGCGCATTGCGTCGCGTACGGTAGCCGTTCTGTCGATGCAGATGCTTAAACGCTCCATAACACCCTCTATTTCGCCGCTCTCAGGCATTCGACCACATAGGCAATATCATTCTCCGATAAATTCGTACCGCACGGGATATTGACCACGTTTTCCCGAAAAAGCTCTGCTCTTTCAATACGATATGCCAAGCTGTTAATATACGGTATCTGCTTGTGGATCAGTCCCCAAACAGGCCGGCTCTGTATGCCGTTATCTGATAAATTCTTAATGATTCCGTCCCGTTTCATCGGATAGCGTTCATCACAATAAAGCGAATAAAACCAATGGTTGCTCCTTGTTCCCGTACGGAAGCTGAGGAGAAACAGCCCGGGAATATCCTTGATTGCGTTTCTGTAGAGCTCGTAATTATGCTGTTTTACAGAAATGAATTCTTCAAGCTGCTCCATCTGCGCCAGCCCGAGCGCCGCCTGAAGATTGGTAAGGCGATAATTGTAGCCGACCTCATCGTGCAGGAAATTCAGCTTATCGCTTTTCGCCTGCGTAGTAAGGTGCTTTGCATGCTTAAGGTATTCCTCGTTGTCCGACACGATCATTCCGCCGCCGCCGCTGGTAATAATTTTATTCCCATTAAAGGAGTAAACGCCGATATCGCCTATGGTTCCGGCAAATCGACCCGAAAAAACGCCATCGGTATATTTTGTACCCAACGCCTCCGCTGCGTCCTCGATGACTTTCAGATTATATTTGCGCGCTAAGTTCGAAAGGCTTTCCATGTCGGCCATGTTTCCGAACACATGAACTATGACCACCGCTCGAACCCGACGACCCGAAGCAGTATGATGCAGCCCGTCATTACGAAACTCGCACTCTTCCCTGCAGAAGGTTTCAAGCTTCTCCGTGTCGATGCACAGCGAATCGTCGCAATCCATAAAAACCGGCTCGGCGCCGATATATCTCACAGGGTTTACCGATGCAATGAAGGTCAGCGCAGGAACGATAACCAAATCCCCGCTTGTCACTCCACAAAGCTGCAAAGCAACGTGCAGGCCGGCTGTCCCACTTTGACAGGCTACGGCTCCCTTTGTACCGACATACTCCGCAACGCTTTTTTCAAAATCTGTCACATAAGGTCCGGCAGTAGATACCCATTCGCTTTCCACCGCTCGGGAGACATACCAAAGTTCATTTCCCTTCAGGTTCGGAACGGAAAGCGGAATGAAACGCTCGGCCATAATACTGCCTCCTAGATATTGTATATATCGGTTTTGTACTTCTCCAGATTGTCGCGGAAAAACGCTATTGTTTCCGCAAGTCCCTGCTCTAAAGTATATTGAGGCCGCCAATCGGTCAGACGTATGATTTTGCCGTTGCAGCCGAGCAGACGGCTGACCTCGCTTTTTTCGGGCCGTAGACGCTTCTCATCGCAGACAACATTCGCCCCTGGGTTTATCTGACGGATAAGCTCGTTTGCTAGCTCGCCGATCGATATCTCCCGTTGCGTGGCGATGTTTATTTCTTCGCCGATAGTTTTATCGGACTTATAAATTTGCAGGAACCCGTTAGCTGTATCCTTAACAAAGTTAAAATCTCTTGTAGGCGTCAAAGAACCGAGCCTTATCTCCGTCCTGCCCGAAAGCAGCTGGGTGATTATCGTCGGGATAACCGCTCTGGCAGACTGCCGAGGCCCATATGTGTTGAAAGGCCGGACAATAGTCATCGGAAGGTTAAAGCTGCGATAAAAGGATTCCGCCAGTCTGTCCGCGCCGATTTTCGTTGCGGAATATGGAGATTGCCCTTGAAACGGATGCTTTTCGTCGATCGGAACATACTGCGCCGTTCCGTACACTTCCGATGTGGAGGTAACCAGCACACGAATATTTCCAAACTCACGGGCTGCCTGCAAGACATTCAGCGTTCCCTTGATATTTGTGTCCACATATGTATCCGGTGAAATGTAACTGAAAGGGATAGCGATCAATGCCGCAAGATGAAACACCGCGTCAGTGCCCTTCACCGCCTCCCGAACGCCGTTCGGATCGCGGATATCCCCTTGGAATATTTCGATATCATTCAGGATATCCTTGGGAAGCGAGTCCAGCCAGCCCCATGAGTTGAATGAGTTATAGTATACAAAAGCCCTGACCTTGTACCCTTGAGATACAAGCAATTCCGTTAAGTGGCTGCCGATAAAACCGTCGGCACCGGTTACTAAGAATTTCGTCATGGCGAACCTCATAAGCGCAAAATCAAACGCATTGCGGCAATGCTAAGCCCAATATTTCATCAAATATCCGTTTGCTGTGAAGGAAACTGATTATTGATCCTCAACTGCGCCAGCTTCGGATTGTTCCTGTCCTTCTCGCTCAGTATAAGCGGCACATCGATTTCGGGCCAGCGGATACCGATATCAGGATCGTTCCAAAGCAAGCCTCCTTCGTCTGCGGGGTCAAAAAACCTTGTACATTTATACGCAAAGGTGGCCGTTTTCGATAAAACCAGAAAACCGTGCGCGAAGCCTTCGGGAATATATAACTGCTTATTATTTTCGCCGGATAGGATTATGCCGAACCATTCAGCGAAAGTACCGCAGTTTTCCCTCAGATCGACCGCAACATCAAAGACCTCGCCCTCTATGACACGCACGAGCTTTCCCTGCGGGTGCCGCTTCTGAAAGTGCATTCCCCGCAAAACTCCTTTATTTGAGGAAGACTGATTATCCTGAACAAACTGGCAGCCGATTCCTGCAGAGGAAAAGTCACGATAATTGTATGTTTCCATAAAACAGCCACGGTTATCTCTAAAAACGGCCGGTTCAATCACAGTCAGCCCCACAATAGAATTCCCTCTTGCCGAAACCGCCTGTTTGAAAATAAACCGTCTCAAAGCTATCCCTCCAAACGGAAACAATACTGGCTTCTATCTCGCATATTTAATGACCTTTTCCGCTATGTATTCACGGTCTTCATGTGTGACCCACCAGCCAACCGGAATGCACAGATGCGTTTTGTTGAACTGCTCAACACCGGGAAGCCACGTTTTAAACTCAGCAAACATGGAGTGTGTGTCATTTCTGGCATGGACCTTGGATGCCATTATGCCTTCCTCTCCAAGCTTTTTCATAAGCTCGTCGCGATTATTAACATGGAGCGTATATAACCAGCAGGCGCTTTTGCCATCTGGATTTTCGGGAACGGGAGTTATTGCGGGGCAGCCTGCGAAGGCATTATTGTAAAATTTGGCGTTATCCCGCTGAATGGTCAATATTTCATCCACATGCGAAAAGTTTATCATCCCAATCGTAGCGCACACGTCATTCATATGATATTTGTAGCCCGCTTCGGGAACATCAAGCTCGCAGCGAAGGTCGAAGCCTTCTCTGATTGTCCGGTCTATACCATACCATCTGAGGAGCTTGGCGCGCTTAAAATCCGTTTCGGATTTCAGCATCAAAATTCCGCCGTCGGCGCTGGTGATATGCTTGATAGCCTGAAGAGAAACAACCGAATAATCGCTGTGATTGCCAAACATTTTTCCTTTGTATTCCATTCCCATGCAATGCGCGCCGTCCTCAACGGTCCTGATTCCGTATTTTTTGGCTATCACGTTGATTTCGTCGATTCTGCATGGGTTCCCGCCCCAGTGAACCATCGTGATCGCTTTTGTATTCTCAGTAATTTTGTTTTCAATATCGGAAGGGTCAATGCTGCCGGTTATAGGATCGACGTCCGCCCATACGATTTTCGCTCCCGTCGCAATAATCGGCTCGTTAGTTGCCGTACAAGTAATCGGCGTTGTGATTATCTCATTTTTATTTGTGTTGTAATAGCTCTTTGGAGCGTCCTGATATTGAGCTATGTGATAGGCAAGATGCAAGCCGGCGGTTCCGTTATTTAGAGTGGTGAGTCTGTGATTGCCGAAATATTCTTTGAGCTTTGCTTCAAATTCGGCAACCTTTGGGCCTTCTCCTATCCATCCGCTGTGAAGAACGCTCAAAATCGGTTCATCTATTTCCTTTGCCATAAAGACCTTAAACAGCGGAATATTCTTACCCATAATGATATCCCCCGATCTTCCGTCAGACTTTCTTGCCATTTATCATTTAATATAATTATCTCTGAGTATCCGTTGCCACCAATCCTCGTGGTCAACATACCATTTTATTGTTTGGGAAAGTCCGTCATCAAACTTTGTGTTTGGCCGCCAATGCAACTCAGTCATGACCTTGTTTGAATCTATTGCATATCGCTTATCATGCCCGGGACGGTCGGCAACAAATGTAATCAAGGTCTCAGGCTTATTCAACGCCGTCAGTATTGAGCGAACCACATCAATATTGGATCTTTCGTTGTTGCCTCCGACATTGTAGATTTCTCCGCTGCGGCCTTTCCTCATAATAATATCGATTGCCGCACAGTGGTCTTCCACAAAAAGCCAGTCTCGTACGTTATCGCCCTTGCCGTATAAAGGAAGCGGCTGGTCATCCAGCGCCCTTGTGATCATCAGAGGTATCAGCTTTTCAGGAAACTGATAGGGGCCGTAATTGTTTCCGCACCGTGAAATGCTCACAGAAAGTCCATACGTTCTATGATATGCAAGAACAAATAAGTCTGCCGATGCCTTTGAAGCGGAATAAGGCGAAGATGCATGCAGAGGCGCCGCTTCGGTAAAAAACAGATCCGTTCTGTCTATAGGAAGCTCCCCGTAAACCTCGTCGGTTGAAACCTGATGAAACCTTTTTATTCCATACTTTCGGCAGGCGTCCATCAGCACCTGCGTGCCTAGGACGTTTGTAATGAGAAACGTCTCCGGATTCGTAACGCTCCTGTCAACATGGCTTTCCGCGGCAAAATTAACTGCAATATCAAAATGTTCTTCTCCAAACAGTTTATCCACACATCGTCTGTCCTCGATATTTCCATGTACAAAGCGGAAATTCCGATGCTCCATTGCCGCCGATAACGTATCAAAGTTACCCGCATATGTAAGGGCATCAAGACAAACGATTCTGTCATCGGGATGTTTTTTTAGCTCGTAATATATGAAATTGCTGCCGATAAATCCGGCCCCGCCTGTAACAAGAATATTCATGGTATACTCCTTGCAGATCTCAGTACTGTATTCTGTGCTCTGCGACTTTTTTCAGATGGCCGCCATATGGAGATTTGCCATATTTCTTCGCCAGCTCGTTAAGCTGACTCTCGTCGATCCAGCCGTTTATGTACGCGATTTCCTCCGGAGCGGAAATTACTATGCTCTGTCTGGACTGAATTATCCGTACAAACTCCGAAGCATCGGCCAAACTGTCCATAGTGCCGGTATCAAGCCATGCATAGCCGCGTCCCAGCAGTTCAACAACCAGCGAGCCGGCTTCGAGGTACAAGCGGTTCAGGTCTGTAATCTCAAGCTCGCCTCTTTCGGACGGCTTAACTTTTTTGGCGTAATCAACAACGCGATCATCATAGAAATACAGGCCGGTAACACAGTAATTGGATTTAGGGTTTTTCGGTTTTTCCTCGATGGAAAGCACTTTTCCTTTGCTGTCAAATTCGACCACTCCAAAACGTTCAGGATCGTTTACATAATACCCGAATATCGTCGCTTTCCCGGTTTCAGCGTTATGGACCGCCTGCCGGAGGACTGCTGTTAAGCCGTTCCCGTAAAAAATATTGTCACCCAAAACCATGGCGCACAAATCATCTCCGATAAAGCTTTCGCCAATAATAAAGGCATGGGCGAGCCCCTCCGGATGCGGCTGAACCGTGTATGACAGCCTAATTCCAAGCTGATTGCCGTTGCCGAGGAGCTTTTCAAAGTTCGGAAGGTCGTTTTGAGTGGAAATAATCAGAATATCTCTGATTCCGGCCAACATGAGGGTCGAAAGAGGATAAAATATCATCGGCTTGTCATAAACAGGCAAAAGCTGCTTGCTTGTAACCATAGTCAGAGGATAAAGACGTGTGCCGGCTCCGCCGGCCAAGATTATTCCCTTCATAGCCTATCTCCTATTTTTCTTAAATAATCTATGCTTGATCGGCGCTGCTAAGTACAGCAGCACTTCATTTTTCATCAGCATAAGGACAAGCAGGTAGGAAATAAAACCTATAACCGTAATTAAAACAACCCTGAGCCAGCTGTTCTGAGTAATACTATTGATATAGATACCTGCAGCAAGGATCGGCACGCAGCCGGCAAATATCTGAAAAATGTTTTTTCTGATTTTCAAATTATGGAGAAGGTCTTTTGAAGCTAAAGCGCAGATTGCGAAAACACACCATTCCGCCAGCAAGGTAGTTGCCGCGGCGCCGGTCTGCATATATCGAGGAATAACGAAATTATTTAAGCCTATATTCAGTATCGCTCCAGCAAAAGTCGCAATTGCGGAATACCTTTCCCTGTTATACGGAAGGAGCACCTGATAGGCTAGAAGCCCGTTTATCGGTGAAATGATAAGGTTAACGCTTAATATACACATTGCCGGGACAGCTTCCAAAAATTGCTTTCCGCATAAAAGC
>JAJUHD010000129.1 GCA_029268085.1 Bacillota bacterium
ACCAAGCAGCTTGTCTCCTACGCGGCGATAACGTTATAGGCAAAGCCGCCTTACGATACCAGCTTTATGCAGGCTGGCGGACAATTCACAAGGATGATCTGCCATGCAAATAAACAAAGAATAGCTTTTGCATATATCCTTAATCTATATCGATAAAAGAGACACCTGAAAAGGTGTCTCTTTTATATCACATTTGATTGCTTCGGCATGTCATGCACACGGGAAGGAAAGATAATTCATATTATATAGAGAATAATAGCTGCATGAACTAAAAATTGCAATTTTGCTCATTGACAATTGCATTATTGATTGCTATAATCTATACGAGCAAGATGTTACATACATTACTCACATTACATATTATGGTTTCGTACAGAGAGTCGGCTTAGTCCCGCAAAATTATTAATCGCGCTGCCATTTCAAAGGCGAATTGGAGGCTGTCATGAAAAAAGAAATAAGGAAATTTAATCTTCCGGAATATGCGGCAGACATATTGGAAAACTGCAAGAGCCTTACGGTTCCAAAGACAAAGAAGGAGCTTTACGAGCTCTCCTTCGGCAGTGACGGAAACGATTTTTTTCAGGTAGCCTATGAGGTTGGGAACCTGGGTGAAATATGCGAAGCGACTGTAACAAGGTGCAAGAACGGCGTTGTGGTCAACTATCCCGAAGATTATATGAGAAAGCGTGACCCCGATTGCCTTTTGGTATCCGATAAGTTCGAAACGGATAAGCCCAGATACAGCGACGTCTACAACAAGGATTTTGAGCCTTTAAGAGCGGACACGTTTAAATGGCTGAAATCTCAGGAGCTTATTGCAATGCCGTTCAGAGCCGGTGACGGCATATGCGGATATGATGCGCTGCTCATCGCGCCGCGCAATGCCGCTTTTTTTGCATACGCTCTTGCCAATATGCAGGAACTGCTGAATTTCGATGACATGTCAGATGATTTCTGCGCCAGAGGCATCGTATATCTCGCCCCGCCGTTCAGGCATACGGCGTTTAACGGAAAGCAGATAGTGGTGCATAACCGTCTGAAGGATATGCACGAGATTTTTTCATACAACCTTTACCCCGGCCCAAGCGCCAAAAAGGGCATTTACGGAATGCTGCTCAATATCGGCGAGCAGGAGGGCTGGGTAACGGCGCACGCTTCGGTCGTTAAGGTCATCACGCCTTATGATAATGAAATCGTAATAATGCACGAGGGCGCGTCAGGCAGCGGAAAAAGCGAGATGCTGGAGGATATTCACAGAGAGCTGGACGGCAGAATTGTTTTTTCGAGAAATATTACGACATCGGAAAAGACATATTTAAAAATCGATGAATCCTGCGAGCTATGCCCTGTAACGGACGACATGGCGCTTTGTCATCCTAAAATTCAGAACGAGAGCAAAAAACTGGTTGTAAAGGATGCCGAATGCGGATGGTTTTTAAGAGTCGATAATATTAAAAGCTACGGTACCGAACCGAAATATGAAAAGATATTTACCCAGCCTTCGGAGCCGCTGGTTTTCCTGAATATCCAGGGCGTTGCAAAGGCAACTTCACTCGTGTGGGAGCACACTTTGAATTCGGACGGAACACCGTGCTCGAATCCCAGAGTGGTCCTTCCCAGACATATGGTTCCGAGAATTATAAACGATCCGATTGAGGTTGATGTGCGCAGCTTCGGCGTCAGGACTCCGCCTTGCACAAAAGCAAACCCGTCTTACGGCATTATCGGTATGTTTCAGATACTTCCTCCGGCCCTCGCATGGCTGTGGAGGCTTGCAGCACCGCGGGGATATAACAACCCGAGCATTACGGACTATAAGGGACTTGTCAGCGAGGGAATAGGCACATATTGGCCTTTTGCGACCGGCAAGAAGGCAAAGCAAGCAAATCTCCTTCTGGAGCAGATTGCACGTTCCTCGAACACACGTTATCTTCTGATTCCGAACCAGCACATAGGAGCCTATGAGGTTGGTTTTATGCCGCAGTGGGTGGCGCGTGAATATATTGCCCGCCGGGGCAGCGCTAGAATAAAGCCCGAGCATCTGATAGAAAGCAGATGTCCGCTTCTTGGGTATACGCTCGATTCCCTGAAGATTGACGGTCAATATATGAGAAAAGAATTTTTGCAGCCTGAGCTTCAGAAGGACGTGGGGCCTGAGGTTTATGATCAGGGAGCTGAAATGCTGATGTCGTTTTTCAGAAAAGAAATCGAAGAGTATAACATCGACGAACTAAGCCCGCTTGCAAAAGAAATTGTCGGCGCGTTCCTAAATAACGCGTCCCTGCAGGATTATGTCAGCCTGCTGCCGATGAAATATTGATTGAAATCCCCTGACCGCAGGATAATAAAACTACGGTTGGGGGATTAAACATACCTGTATTTGAGGGGCTTATTTAAAACTATAAACAGCGCTCCATTTGCCGCATCTGTCACCCCAAGAGGCGCGAAGCTCACCGTTTATGCTTATGTTGATTATTTCACACATATTTGCGCAGCCCTTGCACTCCGTGCTGTTAACGGTGAAGTCGTCATCCATGCTGTCAAATCCGCTGAAGCTTGTCTTACAGCCCGAATGCCCGATTTCCTCCTTTGCAAGGATTGCCGCTCCATATGCCCCCATTACGTCATAATAGCGGGGAATTATAATTTTTTTCCCCAGTATTTTTTCAAAAGCCGATGCAATTCCCACGTTTGCGGCCACACCGCCCTGAAACACAATGGGTTCGCAGATTTCCTTGCCTTTGGCCAGATTGTTCAGGTAGTTGCGAACCAGAGCCTCGCAAAGACCGGCAATTATATCCTCATTGCAATGTCCCGTTTGCTGCTTGTGAATCATATCGGATTCTGCGAATACGGCGCAACGTCCTGCGATACGTACAGGGTTCTTTGATCGGAGGGCGTATCCGCCGAACTCCTCAATCGGAATTTCAAGCCGTGATGCCTGCCTGTCAAGAAAAGAGCCTGTTCCTGCAGCACATACTGTGTTCATGGCAAAATCATGTACCATACCGTTTTTTAAAAAAATGATTTTTGAGTCCTGTCCGCCGATCTCAAGAATCGTGCGTACATCCGGTACGGTGCAGGATGCTGCGACGGCGTGGGCGGTAATTTCATTTTTAATTACGTCGGCGCCGATGAATAAACCGGCTAGCTGCCTTCCGCTGCCTGTCGTTCCCGCCGCCTTAATTTTAATATTGTCCGGTAACTTCTCGGCAAGCGTCTTGAGTCCGCTTTTCAAGGTTTCAATCGGGTGTCCGCAGGTTTTTAGGTACAGCTTTTCACGAATCGAAAGATCATCGTTCATAATAACCAGATTAGTGCTGACCGAACCGACGTCAACTCCTAAATAACAGTCCGCCAAAAGATACTGCTCCTTTCATCCAAACTATTGCCTTATCAGGATCCCGAGGCTTTTCCAAACGCGCTTTGGCTGGGGCTTTTTCTGCTTTTCAGCATATCTATAAATGCCTCGGTCCTCGTGATATAACCCGCCTCGCCCGTGATCTCGTCTACTATCAGAGTCATAATGGGAAAATCCTTTTCCGCCTGTATTGTCGGGATGACCGATTTTGCCACCACCTCAGGCATACAGCCAAGAGGAAGGATCTGTATTGCACCGTCCATGCCGTGCGCCTTTGCAAGCACCGCCTCGCCGATGCATTCCTTTCCATGGCCTCCGACGGAATAAGGCAGGTAAGGCTTAGACGCTTTTTTGATGTCAGGTGAATTCAGCCTAAGAGGCTTCATAAGCAAGTTTTTGACCCACCAGCTGGGTGTCAGCGTCCGCTTGGACGAAACGCCGTAGTCCATGAGCTTCTCTTCAATATATAAGTTTGAAAACGGATCGATCACGGTGAATATTTCTCCGATGATTGATATTTTTATTGGGTCTTTGTTCTTGCTGATTTTCACGCTGTCGATTTTGTCCTTATAGTAATTAAGAAGCTTAATCAGCTCCGAGGGGCTTTCGCATTGCACGGCTTTTTTCTTATACTCGTGCAATATCCGTTTGCACTCGCCTCGGTTTAGTTCAAAGCCTGCAAGATAATAGGCGCTTGCATCGATTTTATCGCATAGCTCCACCACCTTATAAGCCGCGTGCAAAGCCTTGAGCTGCTCCAGCTTTGAAAGGGGACTGGCTGCGCTTATTTTGCCGATCCTTCGCTTAAACTCCTCCACACCGACTTCTGAAGACAGGTCGGCTATGATGAAGTCGATATTTTCATAGCCCAGCTTACGCAGGATCTTCATCGCAAGCTCGCAGTATTCTCCGAATCGGCAGGGACCGCAGCTTCCTGTTAACAGAACGGTATCCGCGCCCTTTTCAATGCTTTGGATAAAGTTGCCCAGCATAAATTTAAACGGAAGGCAGATTTCTTCCGGCGAATGCTCGGCACCGATGCGGAGTGTCAGCTTGTTGTTCTCCTCGGGCATGACATATGGAATCTGAAGACCCTGACACAGTGTCCTTACCGCCAAAGCAACATTGCCCATATTAGGAAAGGTGATTACCAAGTCTGCACCTCCGTTTCAGCATATCGGCGAATGCCTCTATTCTAGTGTCCGTTCCGGCTTCGCCTGTGTGTTCGTCCAGCTTCAGAACCATGAAAGGAAAATCCCCAATTTCGCTCTGGATCAGCTCGATAACAACGGAATCCACCCCGCAGGAAAAAGACGACAGATAAATTATTCCGTCGGCCTTTCCAGTTTTGCTGATATTAACAGCGGCTCCGTAGTATTCACGGGCAAAGCTCCAGAACGGTTTTTTAAACAGCTTATCAATCTCTGCGTCAATGCACTGCCTGTCAATGGTGTCAAACGTGACAATGCCGAACCCCATACGGTTCAGCTTGTTTTTTATGTCCATATTGATGAACCTGTCATAAATATTGTAAACATGCCCAATGAGGGCGATCTTGAGCGGATATTCGCTTTCGTTGTATCCTGCGGCCGCGCTTCGGTACATCCTCATAGCCTCGCTGAAGGCCGCCTCGACTCTGCTTTTGTCGCGGGTCACCGTGCCGCCCGCTTTCTGCGCCCATTCGGATAATTTGTCGTTTTTAAGTGAATATATCGGGGCATCTATTAAAACCGGAAGTCCCGTAATATTGTTTGACACCATCTCGATCAGTCCGCAGAACATGGGGCAAATATATTGCTTTTCCGCTATGCCTATAAAACGGGGTATCAGTATTGCGTCGCATTTGTCCTTCAGCCACGACACATGACCGTGAAATACTTTCATTGGAAGACAGGCTTCATCAACGCATGAATGCACTCCCTCATCGAGTATCCGTTTATTCGTATCCGGGGATATAATGATCTCCGCACCGAGTTCTTCAAAAAAGGCTTTTGCAAAAATATGATATTTTGAATATAAAAGCCCCTGCGGAACACCTATTTTCATGCTGTAACCTCGTAAATGTACTTATTGCTGAAAAACAGTTACTATTATTTCCTGTATATGTCGGGAATTATTCAGAGGGGAGTAAGAAACGAATAAAAGCAGGGGGAGTCAAAGCCTTCGGCGAGCAACCTGATCTAGTTGCTTTGTTAAACTTTACTAAGGATAACGAATGCAATAAAAAAACAGGCAGGAAAAAGCCTGTTAAAGACTTCCTTGCCCGCTGCTTTATTTGTAAAGGAATATTTTTGAGTGAAGTATCTGACGCTAAAGAATCAGAGAGCGTTCGTTTAACTGACGGATATTTTTTGCAGGATCCTAAGCAGCATATTCTGATAGTTATACTTTTTATCGCTCAAATCTTCTTCAAAAAACATTATCGTAGATTTACTGATATTCAAAGCTTTGCTATATCTGTCAATAATGTCAACAGACGGAGATTCTTTTATACCATTTTCAATTTCAGCTATGTACGATGCCGAAATACCTGATCTGGCTGACAATTCTTTAATAGTCAGATCATTCGAAATTCTCAATAATCTCAGAACTTCGCATATGGCTCTTTTTTCTTTGACGCTCAATATTAATTTCCGCCTTTCTATACAGTTATTGGTTACTTCTTTTAATATTAGTAAAAATTCTATTTTGAGAAAAATTTATCTACCAGCCAAATAATAAATACAATTAATTCCTGCAGAACGCGATGTTCAAGCAACCATTTGACCGCTAAAACCAAGCGGTTCCATTTGTGTATGCGTTTTTGCTTCCTTGCTCGGACCAATGGCGATGGTGGTCGTATCATAAGCATTCTCCTTATGAAGCCTCGGTGAGACCTATTTCTGCATATACCTTTGACATCTGTACATTTGGTGTTCGTATTACTTGCCAGCCGCCAGTGAGTTTTACTCACAATCGTATACATCCGGAACTAATGCTCATCCTATATGACCTGTATCTAAATGAAAAATCTAGTTTTTCATGGCATCCCCCCATAATGGTTAATTGCAATAAAACTATAGCATAATTGAAAAGTCGATGTTTGTCGCTCTCAGCGAATATTATTCGCTGAGAGCGTTTTTTTAAAAGCAAAGCCTTTTAACAGCCCTTTCAAGAACCTCTTTGCATTTAATTATTTCATCAGCTTTGACATATTCGTTCGGTTTATGTGCCGTCTCCAGTGAGCCGGGGCCGAATGATACGCAGTTGTAATTATTAAGCGCAACGGCTGCGACAGCGGTGTCGGTATAGCCGGGGAACAGCACGATGCACGCGTCCTTTCCGCACACCTCCCGATAGGCGCCGCAAATCGCCGTACACAGCTCAGACTCCTTGTTCGCGTATACATACGGACGATTGCCTGTAAGCTCCCACGTTATTTCGGCTCCCTGGAATTTGTATTCTGCGCATTTCTTTGCCTTGAGCATCAAAGCTTCTATATCATGTTCGGTAAAAGGCGCAACCGTACGGACATCCATTGTGACTGTACAGCTATCCGGTACGACATACGGCTGATAGCCGCCCGAAATCATACCGAATGTGACCGTGTTCGGTCCCATTTCCGGATGCTGCGGCATTTTAAGAATAAAATTACGTGTTTTGCTGATAAACTCAGCCGCCGCGGCGATCGCATCGACGCCTTTCCACGGTGTCGAAGCATGCGCTGTTATTCCTTGGATGCTGACATGATACCAGATTCGGCCTTTATGGGATGCCGCTATGGCAAGCGAAGTAGGCTCCAGATCCATCAAAAGACTGTCCTCCGGTATAAGCTTATCCCTGAGAATTGCCTGAATACCGGTCATTTCCGCTTCTTCGTCAACAGTAGCTATAAGGATCATGGTACGGAGAGGTTCATCCCCACGCGCCTGTATTTCCTCAAACACCGAAAGCGCGCAGGCGAGGCCTGATTTCATATCGCAAGCTCCGCGCCCGAAAATACAGCCGTTTTTTTCATCCGCGGCAAAAGGAGCCTCCGTCCAGCCGTCCCCGACAACGACGGTA
>JAJUHD010000130.1 GCA_029268085.1 Bacillota bacterium
ATCACAGGTGGATATGCCCGTGCGGTATGCCGGGCTTATAGGAAGCTCCCGTATCTCCCTGAAGGCAGAAGGGAAGCTCGAGTCCGTTAGCTTCGAGAAGCTCCTTATCCGTGAGTATCTCGCGCGTATCGCCGTCCGCGATTATCCTGCCGCCGGACATCAGTATCACGCGGTTGCAGGTTTCGAGCACCATGTCCAGGTCGTGCGAGGCGATTATCTTGATGTGGTCAAGGCTGTTCAGTATGTTTATGAGCCTGCGCCTGTTGCGCGGATCCAGCGCGATGGTAGGCTCGTCCATCAGGATAACGTCCGGCGTCATTGCGAGTATGGTCGCTATCGCGGCGAGCTTTTTTTCGCCCCCAGACATTTTGTAAGGCTGCTTGTTTTTTAGATAGTCAATGCCAATGAGATTAAGCGCTCGCTGAACCCTTTCTTCAACTTGGTCAGCGTCAAGTCCGTAGTTTCTGGGTGCAAAGGCGATATCTTCGTAGACTGTGGGCATAAATAGCTGGTTCTCGGAATCCTGAAAGACATAGCCGATCTTTTCACGGACGCGCGGAAGGGTCTTCTTCGTAATCTTGATTTCTCCGATTGTGACTTCGCCGGTGAATTCCATTTCAAGCCCGACAAGTATGCGAAGCAGGGTAGACTTGCCGACACCGTTAGCCCCGATAAGACCGATTGCGTCGTCGTGACCCGCGGAAAAGCTTATATTGTGGAGTATTTCAGTATTTCTATCGTAGGAAAAGGAAACGTTGTTGCAGATGATATGGTGATGGCTCATAGCTGATGCTCCTTTATTTTATCGGACAAACAGATTGCCAATGAGAGTAGTAAGGCTCGTATATCGGAGAACGGCGAAAGCGGCGCCCCATGTGAATAAATACGCAAAATCCTGCCAGCGGGCTTTCGGAAGCTGGCTGTGCCTGAAGTTTCCGTTGTAGCCGCGCAGCACCATACTGTCATATAGAGCGGTCGCGCGGTCAATGCTACGGAAGATAAGCTGACCGATAAGCGAACCCCAGACCTTGTGATGGATACCTTTCTGAAAAGGCGCACGAAGCGAATACGCCTCAAAAATGTGATTGGCTTCGCTTAAAAGAACTGTTATATAGCGGTAGGTCAGGAGTATCTGTGTGACAAGGATTTCCGGTACATGCAGAAGGTTCAGCGCATAGCAGATGGCTTCGATCCGAGTCGTCGCTATAAGGAGATACGCGCCGAGAACGGTGAAAATGCCCTTTATAATGAGCGTCAACCCCGAGACCATGCCGTCCGTGACCGTCAGGCCGTATAGAAGAAATCGCGGTTCGCGGTCAAAGAACGGATTAAAAATTCCCATAAGAATCACGAGCGGCAGTATTATTCTCAGTTTCTTAATGCTGTGCCCGAATGATACTTCGGAAACGGAAAAGAGCGTAACGGGATAGACCACCATAGTGATCAATCCCGTTACGTTAAATTTGTTGAAGGAAACCGTAAACCATACATAGGCTACAGTGACTATGAGCTTTACTAAAGGGTGGACACGGTGGATCGGCGAATCCTTGCCTGCCAGCATGTCCATATAGTGGACTTCATATATTGCGTCCGAAATTTTCCCCATTTATGATTTCTCCGCTTTTTCTTTTTTTTCCTTTTTATAAATGCCGAATATTGCGGCAAGAAGTATGCACAAACCGGCAACCAGCCCGGAACCTACCACGCCGGAGAAACTCGTTCCGGCGGCATTTTCGTTTCCAAACGAATAGTCGGGCAGAACAGCCGTCGTGTTCTGAACATTCGCAAGCGCGTCATGCACTCCGCCGTCAGATTCAAGCTCCTCCGTTCCGGCAACGTTTCCGATGGACCACTCAAGCCCGTCGGGGTTGCTGGAAGCGATTAGAGAGAGCGCTCCGCCCATAACGACGACCACAACGCCGAGAATAACAAGAAGCTTTTTGAGAGAAAACTTGTTTTCCGTTGCCTGAGCGTCGAGAAGCTCGGGCCTTGTCTGAAAGATGAACAGCAGTACAGCCGCCGTGATAAGACCCTCGACGGTACCTATGGCAAGGTGTATCGGCTGCATTGTAGCCGCAAATATGCCGAAGGGAAGCTCGGTAATGCCTGAAGCAGTGGTCTCAAGAACAACGCTGAAGGCGCCGAGCTGCAGACTCAAGATAGAGCCGATGATAGATGCCGCGATTAGCTTGCCCCTTGACATACCGTTTTTTATAAAAGGTTTGTATATGCAGAAATATCCGAAGAAACAGGCATAAAAAGCCATATTCCAGATGTTGCAGCCAAGCGCCAGAATTCCGCCGTCTGCAAACAAAAGACACTGTATCAATAGTATAGCGATCATCGTAAGAAACGCGGCGTATGGACCCAATAGTGCGGCAAGCAGCATGCCGCCGCAGAAATGACCGCTTGAACCAGTTCCGGGAATAGTAAAGTTCAACATTTGAGCCGCGAAAACAAATGCGCCCATTACACCCATGACAGGAACCTTTTTAGGGCTGAAATCCTCTTTTACTTTTTTTACCGAATAAACAGCAGCCCCCGCACTTGCGGCGTACATTACGCCGCCTACCGCAGGCGAGAGCAGAGCGTCCGCCATATGCATATAATCTTCTCCTCAAAATATGTATTAATACTACTGGACTGGATAAAAAACGCTTATCATGAATTCCTAGACAAATATACCACATACATAAACAGACGCAAGCCCTAGGGGGGGTTATTTATTAAAAAACATCACATTCCGTCAAAATATCGTGTTTACATAATATAGAATAGCACTCTTTCAGAATATGAAGAGGCGGGAGATGTAGATCAAACGGTAATGCAGTACGCTAAAGTCAAGAAACACATTGAAAACTTGTTGTGTCAGATTTGTTCATATTTTGAATAATTATTCGTTTCATCGTGTATCAAATTGTGCCTTAATAGTATCAAAAAAAGTAGATTGTGCAAGATTACCCTTAATCTGGATTTATTTTGTGCTTTTGCACAATTGACACAAAAAGGCAGCCGTGATACCCTTGCATTAGGTCAAGAAGTACAATCTTGGCTGTAGCTGGTCACAGATTTGTCCGGCGGTCTGCGAAACCGTTTAGGTTGCATTAGGTGATCCTGACGGCACTTGTCTTGCAGCTTGTTATACGGCAGAGGGACTTATTACTTAATTAATATGGAGGTCATTATTATGGCATACACCATGGATACAGTCGTAGGCGACATCCTCAACAACCCCGCAGCATGCGAAATTATGGATCAGATCATCCCCGGCACCACTAAGAACCCCATGATGAAGATGGCTAAGGGCTTCACACTCGGCAAGATCGCTAAGACCCCCGCTGCTAAGATCCCCGAAGCAAAGATCGTTGAGTTCATCGAAGCTTGCAACGCAAAGGGCATTGGCTAAGAAATAATTACGTAGTAAGTTTTCTGGTCGATGTGTCTCACCGTCAGGAGATATAAACGGCAATATCGGAAAGCTTAATTTCGTTTTTTGGCAGCGCGTCGGATTTTCCGGCGCGCTGTTTTTGTATCTCCAAAAATGAATAACTGCATATGCAACTGCGTCAAAATAAATGTAATTATACACAACAAGATATGCATAAATATTCAACGGATTATAAATTGTTTTGGAGGTAGTTCAGTGAAGCCCAAAAAATTGCAGACAGCAGGATTCGTTTTTACACTTATTATTGGATCGCTGCTTCATTTTGCCTATGAATGGTCGGGAGGGAATACAATTATAGGACTGTTCGGAGCGGTCAACGAAAGTGTATGGGAGCATCTTAAGCTGCTTTTTGTGCCGATGGTAGTTTTTGGTATTTTCGAGTATTTTGTGTATGGAAGGAAACAAATAAACTTTATTCCTGTACGCGTTCTATCGATCATTCTGGGGATGGTCTTAATCATATCAGCATTCTATACCTATTCAGGTATTATCGGAAAGAACTATTTTATTATTGATATTCTTATTTTTGTGGCTTCAGTGTATGCGGCATATCGTTTCAGCTGCAAACTTTTGCAAACTAATAAATTTACTTCACCTATTTCCAAGATGCTCGGAATTTTTGGATTGATACTAATGATTGCCTGTTTTGCTACATTTACATTCCGGCCTCCGCATATTGCGCTGTTTCGGGATCCTGATACGGGGAGTTTCGGAGCAACGATTTCCGTAATAAAGTAAAATTTTAACCATAAGAGAAATTTGTAATTATTTTTTAAAAATGTATTGACAAAACCAATACATGAGTGTACTATTGCCATAGTGTATTAGTAAACTAACACACAATTACAGTACGAGTGAAAGGTAGTGATGATTTGGCTTGGGAATTTTCCAATGACAAGCCCATTTATATGCAGGTTTCCGATCAGATCGTTTCCGGAATACTGACAGGAGCGTTTAAAATGGGCGAGAAGCTGCCCAGTGTGCGTGAATTCGCGGTGATCGCTGCCGTTAATCCCAACACAATCCAGAAGGCTCTTTCAGAGCTTGAAAGCGTGGGACTGATCGAAACCCAGCGCAATACGGGCAAGTATGTAACACAGGAGGGGAGTATTATAGAAATGGCAAGAAAGAAACGCGGCGAGCTGCTAGCTATAGAATTTTTAAAGAACATGGCGGCTCTGGGCTACACCGGCGAGCAGACGATTCGTCTGCTGGAAGAAGCAAAGAATGGGGAGGTAACAGGCAATGAGCGAACAGACGCTTGAGTGCAGAGGACTTTCAAAATACTTCGGTACCAATCCCGCTTTGCACAATTTGAATATCAGCCTGCCTGCAGGGAAGATTATCGGACTTCTTGGCCCGAACGGCAGCGGGAAGACGACGCTTATAAAGCTTGCGTGCGGTCTTCTCACGCCTACCGACGGCGAAATCCGCGTCTGCGGCTATGTTCCCGGTATTGAGAGCAAGGCGCTCGTTTCGTATCTTCCGGAGCGCACATATCTTCCCGACTGGATGACGGTTATCGAGTGCGTAAAATATTTTCAGGACTTCTATGCGGACTTTGATTACGATAGGGCAATATCTATGCTGCAGAACCTTCAGGTTCCAGCTAACGCGAGGATGAAGACTCTTTCAAAGGGTACGAAGGAAAAGGTACAGCTGGTTCTGGTCATGTCCCGCCGCGCAAGGCTTTATCTGCTTGATGAACCGATCGGCGGTGTCGACCCCGCTGCGCGTGATTATATCCTCGGCACAATACTTAAGAACTACAACGAAAATTCGACGGTCCTCATTTCGACCCACCTTATTGCGGATGTTGAAAAGATTTTGGACGAATTCATTTTTATTCAAAACGGACAGCTGGTTTCCTATGCCTCTACGGACAGTCTCCGCGAGGATCTGGGTAAATCCATCGACCAGTACTTCAGGGAGGTATTCAGATGCTAGGTAAACTTATCAAACATGACTTCAATTCGCTGTCAAGGGTGCTGTTCCCGACGCAGCTTGCCGTCTTCGGCGCTACGATAATTGCGACGATCGGCTTTGCAATCAATTTTAAGGCCGAATATAACCATGTGCAGATGGGCGGCTTTGTAGGACTTATGCGGCTTATCACAGGTTTCCTGAGCGGTATTATGGTGCTCGCGATCATCGCGGCGTCAATACTTGTAGCGTTCATCATATTCCAGCGCTTTTACAAGAATCTGATGTGTGACGAGGGGTATCTGACCTTTACTCTGCCCGTTACGACATCTGAGATTCTTTGGTCAAAGCTTATCACCGCGATGCTATGGACGCTTATCAGCGGTGTTGTTATATTCATCTGCCTCAATATATTTATCCTTTTCGGCACGGACAGCAGGAATTTTGTCAATATGGATGTATACAGGGAAATAGGGAGAATGCTGCACGAGGTTAACGTTACCGTCGGCGCAAGAATAATCTGGCCCATCCTTGAAATAGCTCTGTTTGCGATCATCGCTACGGCCTGCAATATCCTCCATGTTTACCTTGCGCTTATCATCGGCGGCATCGTTTCGCAGAAGCACAAGATTCTTGCCAGTATAGGTTTCTACTTCGTTATCAATATAGCAATAAGCATAGTTTCGACTATCGTGCAGTATTTTCTCGCCGGAAGCATGGTTATTACTTTTGAAGGCTTCAACGGTGTGAGATGGGATGCTCAGAGCGGCCTTGCGGCTTATAATTATATAGTTAGCGCCCTGCAGCCGTATTTCTGGAGCTATTTTGTATTGACCGCCGCGATAGGCGCCGCTTTGTTTGTGCTCAGCCACTACTTCCTTAAAAACAAGCTTAATCTCGAATAACGGTCGAGATTGAAAACAGAAACCGTTTTATATATAATTGGGTCCGACGAACAGCCGGACCCAATACTTTGAGAGGGGGATCAGTATGCTGGACACAAAAAATAATGTCATGCTTTATGAAGCGAGAAAGGCAAAGCACAAGCCGCATATTGTTTTGCAGATACTTATATTTGCGGCTGTCATCCTTGCATCCCAGATGGCTGCAGGTATGCTGATCGGAATGCCTCTCGGCATAGTTGCATCGCAAAGCTACGGTTTTGAGCGGTTCGCGTCGGAAGGCATAAATAGCTTTATCTCGTACATGTACGATTTCATCAATAACCTGCCTGAGTGGTTCACCGTTCTCAGCCTGTTCGGAACGGCTGTTTCTACATTTCTCTATTTTATTTACTGCCGGGCTATTGAGGGGCGCTCCTATGCTTCGATGGGCGTCCGCATGAAAGGCATGCTGAATAATTACTGCTTCGGATATCTAATCGGCATAGTCATGATAGCCGCTGCGGTTGTTCTCGCCGTATTGCTCGGCGGAGCGAAATTTACCGGATTGAATATGGATGTCTCCGTGACATATATAATCCTGTTTTTCCTCGGCTATCTCATACAAGGCATGAGCGAGGAGGTATGCTTCCGGGGTTATTTTATGGTCTCCTGTGCGAACAAGGTCCATGTTGCATGGGCCGTTGCGATTAGTTCTGTGGCGTTTGCGGCGCTTCACCTCGCCAATCCGGGCATCACGCCCCTTGCCTTCTTTAATCTGGCTCTCTTCGGAGTTTTCGCCGCAGTCTATGTCCTTCGTACGGATGACCTTTGGGGCGCCTGCGCAATACATTCGGCATGGAACTTTTTTCAGGGTAACATTTTCGGTATATCCGTAAGCGGCTCGGCGCAGAGTACATCCGTTTTCGGAACTGCCTTTGTGGAAGGACGCGGGCTGATATCCGGCGGCAGCTTCGGTATCGAGGGCGGCATCTGCACAACGGTCGTGATGCTGCTAGGTATCGCGCTCGTGCTGTTTTTGCCGCAGAAGAAGCGGCCGGAGCTTTCGAACGAGGAACTTGAAGAGGAAAGGCCGGCGGCGAGCCGCGAACCTGTGCCGGTTTATATAGAAAAATAATTCTCTTAA
>JAJUHD010000131.1 GCA_029268085.1 Bacillota bacterium
GTTGGTTGAAAAGCCGAATGCCAGGGCCAAATCAGTCTTGGCCGCCGTTGCGACAGCAGACGCGTCCGACGTATCCACCGAGGTCTTTGCAAACGAGACCACATAACCTTTTGCCGTGCTGAGCTTTCCGTCCGCATAGCTGATATTTGAAACGCCGTCCGTTTGTCCGAATGTCGAAGTCAGCCATGTGTTAAACGCACTCTCAACCTCTGATTTAGTGTATCCGGCTGTTTTACTTTCCATGGTAAAGGTATAATTCGTGCCGTTCACTGTCATTTTCAATGAAGCGCCGGTCGTAGTATAGGTACTGTCAAGCCCGGTACAGGATATCGAGCCCACCTGCAAATAGTCGCTGCCCAAGTTTGAACCAGCGGCTACCGTACTGCTCCCAAAAATCACGCTCAAAAGATTGCCAGTATCCTGTGATATACTGATACCGTACTGGGCGCCGGTCGACGAAGCCTCCATGGTAAAAGTATCGCTCATCGAAGAATAGGATATTTTGACCCCTGCGTTGCTGGAGTTTATTTTACTCATCATTTTGCTGACAGAATCCTCAGACGAAAATGTGAAGCTTGTTCCGTTGATTGAAAACGAGTATGTATCTCCCTGAATCCCTGTCAGGTTTCCCAGCTTTGTGCTGCCGGAAATCAAAGTTGACGCCCCCGGCGTTATTCCGAATTTTGCAGCGTCCGCACCCGTAATCGTCAGTTCGTGCCCTGCATCAGCAAGATTAAGCGAGAAAGTCAGCTTGTTGTCCGCCGACATGCTGGCGCCGACATATGAGCCGAATGCCTGCGTAAGCTTTGTGTCCAGAGCGCTCTTGATCGAGGCCGCGTCGATGGTACCTGAAAAATCACTGCTTGAAAATGTAAGGGTTTTGGTGGTCCCGTCAAGCGCTAGAGTAAACGACACTTCGCTGCCGCCAGTAATCGCGTTCTTTATCGCATCGACATCAATCGCGCTTCCTGTGATTGTCTGCGTACCGCTCATCTTGCTTGAAGACGTGATTTTTGCCGAGCTTGCGAGCTGGGAGACAATGACACTCATATCCCCGACTGATGCGGAGGAACTGGAGCTTACGACTTTTACCGAGCTTCCGCTCGTTAACGTCGACTTCATTGAATTAAAGAACGAGGCACTCGCGAGGTTCGTCTCAAGCTTCGAACCGTAAGATGTATCAAAATATTTGCTGCTAAAGGTATTAATATCGGAGATAACATCCTGATATATCTCCTGCTTCCATTCGAGCTGCTGCTTCAGTTGGTTCTGCTTATCGATTTTTGTCTGCGTCGCGCTCAGCATTTTCTTTACCATACTTTCGGTGTCGATGCCTGACATGAGGCCCGACAAGCCGTTGCTGCTGTAGTTATTGCTGCTCACGCTATAGTAATTCGAATTTGAGATGCTGCTCATAAAAATCGTCTCCTCTCGAAGTTCCGATGTAAAATAACAGGCTAAGAACCGAAATATTTTGTTTTTTTATATAAGTGCCGCCTGCTAAACGGTCTTCTTTCTGTTGGCCCCGAAGCCTTGTGAAATCCCCGTTTCAACGGAGCGTTTATAGCTTTCTGCAACGGTTTTGCTGCTGCGGTTCATAGTCTCGATCCTTTCCAGGAGCGAATTCATTTCGTTCTCAATCCTTAGACGGATGCTGTCCTCGTTTTTGATGATCCGATTGACAATAGCCTTGATGCGCAGCGACTCTTCAAACAGATCTTTCAGTTCTCCCGAAAGACCGGATATATCACAGGTACAATCCAGAACACTTTTTAAATATTCATCTTCTGCGGCAACAGACTTTATTTTGCCCTCGATTAAGATCACCTGCTCGAGAGTCTTGCCTCTTGTTTCGAGAAGCGAGTTTATCTGATCAACCGGAGCTTCAAAAATATCATTTGTTATTCTCTCGACCTTGCTGAAGAGCTCTTCCTTCTCCCGAAGCAACGTTTTCAATTCTTGGTTGTTATTCATATTAATCTATGCCTTTTTCGGATATCATTTGGGATGACAGGCTGCGCAGACTTCCGAGCGACGCATTTTCGGCCGCTACCCTGTTCGATTCGACAGTCGTATATAGTTCCTTACGCCAGATTCTGCATCCGCTCGGAGCGCTGATTCCGACCCTTACCTGGTTATCGATTGAAAGCAGCCTGATTTCAATCGGTTCACCCTGTTCCGGTTCGATAATAATGGATTCGTCGGTCTTTCTTGAAATTACTAGCATTGACAGTTCCCCTCCTTTAAGAAGAAGAATCTGACCGGATAGTCTTTTTCAAGCATGATCTGAGCAGCAAGATGTGTTTTGGTATTAATAAACACGGGGCTTTTCAGATTTACCGAGGTGTCCCTGAAATTCTGCGGCACAACCGCTACAACCCAGCATAAGCAGTCGCCTTCTCCCAGAAGCTTATCCGACCCTGCAGGCAGTTCCGGCGCAAACGTAGCGGACATTCCGCTCGGATCCATGAGTATAAAGCAAAGTCCCGGTTCCTGCACGGACTGGAGCCAGATAATGTTTTCTCCGATTTCTTCATCGTGGAGGATTACAAAGTCGGTATATTCCTCAAATCCGAATAACGGCTGCGTAAAATGATATACTTCCGTCTCAGATATTTCAACTTCTCCGAAGTCCCTTGTTTTGATAACCATGCTCAGTCACCCGACTTTCAATGTTTGGTTTTCCTTAACCGCCTGTTCAGGACTCTTTTTCCTCCGTATAGCTAGGATCTGCGCTTGGCGGAACGTACATCGGTCCTCCCAGGTATTCAATATCAACGTGAGCGTACTCGACAATTTTCATACGGACGCTGCCGGGTTTATAAATATAACTGTTGTCCTTTATCTGCCAGTCGAGGTTTACGTCTGAGGGTGTATAGCTTAAGTCCAACTGCGCAGGATCCCATGAGATGTCAGCACCTACGCTCGGTAGAAACGTGGTATACAGTTCGGGCTGCTGAAGCATTTTCTGCCTGACAATATCGCTGATTTCAGTGCCGTTCTGGATCTCCGACATTGCTTCTCCGAACTCGACATATTCCCGAGTCTGTCTGCTGATGTGTTCCTTTCCCTTTTCGGCATACTGCCTTATGCTGTCATCAATATTTGTCAGGCCAAGCGATTTTCTTGCCTCATATGTATCGATTCGCACCTGAGCATTCTCCGAGTGGATTTCGAGCTGCGAGGGTAAGGTGGTTATATCGCAAGAAGGAGTAACATCCTGCTGATACTCCAGCTTGGCGTTCTCAACCTCAAGCTCGTATTTCATGGGCGTTGATGTGATCTTCAGTAACTGCAACGTTATTCCTCCTTTCAGTCATAAATTACAAATTTAGTTCAAAAAGTCCATCAGTGATACCGGAAGGATTTTAGCGCCCATCGACAGAACCGCTTTAAGGACGTAATCGTTCATGGTCTGGTTTGTCGCCTCTTCAGCGTCGTCTACGCCGACAAGCCGCTTGATCTGGCTCTGGTAAGTATCTAAAGATGTAGTGACTCTCTTTTCAACCGTATCCAAAAAGTTTGTTTTTGCGCCAATGTCCGTAAGGTATCCGCGAAAGCTCGTAGTAGCCGAGACGAGTTTTGTGTCATAATCTCCGACCGCAGTCGCATCATAGTTTTCGATGCTGTCCTTCAGTTTGGTCAGAATATTAAATACGTTTTTCGGTTTTCCTTCGGTGTCCACACCAAAGCCCAAAATATCAAGCCCGGAATACGAGGTTTTCATAGCCGTATCGGACTTGACAGTCGAACCCGTCATGGTGATTCCGAGTCCTATATCCACATAGGTATCTCCGCTCATCGGGATCTCCGTACCGGTTACGCTGTTATAGTATTTGCCGCCGCTATACGTTATATTGTTGACATCGACTCCGTTATAAAGGAGATTTCCGGAACTGTCCATTGAAAACGGAGCTGTTTTTGCGCTTGAACCGCCCAGCACAAAGGCATCGTTATATTCCGTGTTGGCAAATTGCAGTATCTCGTCACGCATTGCCTCAATTTCTTTTGCAATCGCCGTTCTTCCTGATTCGCCGCTTGTGCTGTTCATGGCGGCGAGCGCTTTTGTATGCGCTTTAGCGAGGATATCGTTTATCGAAGTCAAAGCATTTTCCGTTGTGGTAAGCTGCTCGTTGACCGCTTTTACGTTATCGTAGTATTCCTCGGTCTTTGCCTTAACGTCATTAATCCGAAGCGCTTTCGTTGCTGCGGAAACGTCGTCCGATATGCGTGTGAATCTGTTGCCGGAGGCTATCTTCTCGTTGGTTTCAGCGTAAGCCGTTTTGGCTTTATCAAGATAATTCAGATAATTTCTGGCAGTCTGCCTGTCTGATATTCTCATTTGCAGCCGCTCCTTTCATGGCTGGAAATCGGCATCGTAATCATATACGAAGCTGACCGGTTTATTATTGTTATCAATTTTGAGAAAAACCCTCAAACATATGGTGAAGGTTTATCGCCCTACACGTCCCATGCCGTTAATCAGCGTGTCGAGCATATCGTCCATGACTGTCATAAGCCGCGCGGCCGCATTGTAGCTCTTCTGATATTTCAGCATATCCGCAGTTTCTTCATCCTTCTGAACTCCCGAGACCGAATCCCTGCTCGAAAGAAAATCGTCCGCTATCGTAGCGGTCGCATCGCTTCTGCCTTCATTGAAGCTGACGTCGGCGCCGATCTTCCCCAGCATATCAATAGTGTAATTCGAAAAAGTCCCCGAATAGCTCTCGCCATAGGAGCTGAAGGTATTGCTTTCTTCAAAAATCCTGTTTGAGAGGAGCTGGGCATAATCCTCAACATTTTCATTCTTGCTGAAGATGATATAACCCGATCCGTTTGTGTTCCAGTCGTTGCTTATGGAAATATTCGCAGCAGTAACAGAGCTAGCTGTTGTACCGTCCGAATTGTATCCGGCAAGCAGGGTTTTATAAGAAACCGGGTTGCCTGAGGCGTCCAGCGCTGTTGGGATCGTGGAGTTTGCAACGCTGGCCAGCGTACGTGCAAAGGTATTCAGCCTGTCGCGGTAATACGGAATACCCTGTACCGGTGTCTCTTCGTTCGACTGAACATTGCTTCCTCTTCCGTTCAAAACGCTTATATAAGCTCTTATTGAACCGCCTGTCAGCGAAACGCTTTCTCCGGAAGTTCTCCATGCGACATTGACATAGTTGTTTTTATTTACATTCAGTGCAAGGGAATCGAATTTGTCTTTATTAACAACCTCTTTCCCGCCCATTTCGACGGTTACGGTTCCGTCGCTGTTTTCCTTAACATTTATGTTGCCGTATGAGGCAAGCTCGTCAAGATACAGATTCCTCTGGTCGAGAAGCTCGTTTGACTGGTAAAACTTGTTCCCGGAGTTTGACATTATCGTCGCATCGCTGGCTATACTGGCGTTCAGGTGCGCGATCTCCTCTAGCAGAACATTCGTCCTGTCAACCGCCGAGCGAAGGTTTTCGGTCTGGCGTTGGGCGACCGTTGTGAGGCCGCTGTCCAGCTGCTTAAGTATCTGCGTAATATTCGTAAATGATGATTTTACCAGATTAGCTTCCGATTCCGAGGTTGGCGACTGAATAAAGGTATTCAGGTTTTTGTACAGTCCCTGAAGACCGCCGAGAAGCCCCGAATCATCCGTAATGTTTGCACCGTCCGGAAATACGCTGAGTATGTCGCTAAGAATCTCCGCTGTCTGAGAGTATTCGCTGCTGATTGAATACTCATCGCGGAAGCATTTATCCAGAAATGAATCGCGGAGCTGAGATATTCCAAGCGCCTCGACGCCCATGCCTGTGTTCGTCGTCGAATTTGAAGATACGCGGTTTTTACTTGATGCCACAGTAACGGCAGCCCTTTCGACGCGTTGCCTTGTATATCCGTTGGTCTCGCTGTTTGCAAGGTTGTTTCCAACGATATCCTGCGCTATCTGGTTTGTAATGATAGCGGACCTGGCTATATCTAATCCTGAAAAAGTTGACCTCAACTGCATACCCTCCTATATCGTCTCTTCGAAAGCGTTTCCTGTTGAATAGACTTTGCGTTGTCCGCTTTCCGGCCCGTAACACTTGCTCTCTTTTTCCGTTTCTCCGCCGCGCCTAATCAAATCGAGTATTTTAATATTCGATTCCGCCAGTTCGAGCGATTGCTTATTCTGCTCCCTGATTTGTTCCGCGATGTCTGTCAGATCCGCGAACAGTGCTTCAATGCTTCTGCGTGCCTCAATATTTTCAATTGATGCAAGAAGCTCTTTAGCTCTTACGTCAGGCAGGCCGAGATCGGACTGGAGCTTTATTCTTTTTGCTTCCAGACCGCGGAGCTTCATCGTTTCCGCCTGCTGAACCTTGAGCATCTCTTCAAGCCTGCCAAGATTTTTGTTCAGCAAAGCCAGACGCTTTTCTCGTTCGTTTTCAAGATAGGCCGAAAGCTCGTCCCTGTATTTCGTTAAAAAACTTATATACTCGTCGTACCGTGAATTCATCATAATAATCAGTCTTTAACGCTGGGTCCTAGTATACCCGCGATTATCTTTGCGGCTATGTCGCTCCCCGAGATGGGGCAGGCATCTCCCTTATACTGCTGCTTGAGCTCCGATATACGCTCACTTGATGCTTTTTCGTTGTTTTTAACGGCATAGGTTCTGGAATATCTGCTCAGTTCGGCTTTAAAGCTCGCTTCAGAGCTGATGTCCACCGTGTCTGTCCCGCGTGTATCGGATGCCGGGGTGTTGCAATCTTCAGCTGTTTTCTTTGCGCTTGCCGAAGTTGCCGCAGCCTGTGCCCTATAATAATTCTGAATGGAATTGACTTCCATATTCTTCGCGCCTCCAATAATAAATGACGAATTGTTTAATTCTTATAATTTTTTGAAGCATGTTTTCCCGTTTAATCGAATTATCTCATGACTTTCACGCTTCATTTTATTTATACTTCTAAAGCTAGAAAATTAAAGTAATTATCCATGCAATTTTGATTTTTTTAATATTTTCTTAATGCGGCAGGCTTAATGCCAGCAGACGGGCAAATACACTATTGACTAAGCTTTAAATCAGGATAAAAACATAAGCTCAAATTTCAATCAGGCTATTTAATTATTGGAATAAGCATGGTATTATTAGTAATTAGGGAGTGATGCTCAAATGGCCAAGGTTATTTCTCTTATCAACCAAAAAGGCGGCGTAGGGAAAACTGCTTCTACAAATGCCATCTCCACCTGCCTCAAACATAGAGGATACAGTGTTCTTTGTATCGATTTTGATCCTCAAGGCTATCTTTCGTTCAGCATGAACGCCGATACTCGGGAA
>JAJUHD010000132.1 GCA_029268085.1 Bacillota bacterium
ACAGTGCAGGCGGGTACTTCGACGGGTATGCCCGCCTTTATTGCCGCCTGACGCGCAACGTTTTGACCGAGGCCTGCGGTAAGAACGCAGCCGAACATAACCTCGCCTACGTTTTCCGGCGCGACGTTTGCGCGCTTCAAGGCTTCCTTAATCACTATCGCTCCCAGATCAACGGCAGACGTATCCTTAAGCGCGCCTCCAAAGCTGCCGATCGCCGTCCGGCAGCAGTTTACTACATAAATGTCTTTCATTATTGTCTCTCCATTTTTAAAACTTTCATTTGTATTTTTACTTGTTCAGTTGATTACTTAAGTCCCATCCAGCCCGAAATGACCATGCGCTGGACTTCGGATGTTCCTTCGTAAATCTCAGTGATCTTTGCGTCTCGCATCATACGCTCGATCGGATATTCACGGGTGTAGCCATAACCGCCATAGAGCTGCAGACAACGGCGGGTAACATCACTCGCGGTCTCCGAGGCAAACAGCTTTGCCATTGCTGCAAGATGGCTATACGGCTCGTGATCTTGTTTTGCCTGTGCTGCGCGGTAAACAAGAAGGCGCGCTGCATCGACTTTGGTCTGCATATCGGCAAGCTGGAACTGAGTGTTCTGGAACTGGCTAAGTCTTTTTCCGAACTGTACGCGGGCTTTAACGTATTCAACGGTTTCGTCTATCGCACCCTGTGCTATACCGAGCGCCTGCGCTGCGATTCCGATACGTCCGCCGTCGAGGGTGGTCATCGCAATCTTAAAGCCCTTGCCCTCTTCGCCGAGCAGATTTTCCTTGGGAACCTTGACGTTGTCGAAAATTAATTCATAGGTGGCGCTGCCGCGAATGCCCATCTTCTTTTCCTTCGTACCGAAGGTGAAACCATCCATGCCCTTTTCAAGAATAAAAGCAGAAATTCCCTTGTTGCCGAGCTCTTTATTCGTCATCGCGAATATCACATAAGTATCGGCATAATTGCCGTTCGTGATAAAAATTTTGCTGCCGTTAATTAGGTAGTAGCTTCCCTTGTCATCGGCAGTAGTTTTCTGCATAGCGGCATCCGTACCCGCGGAAGGCTCCGTAAGTCCGAAAGCGCCGAGGTGTTTACCGGTGGCCAGAGGGACAAGATATTTCTGCTTCTGAGCCTCGGTGCCGTATTCGAATATCGGCCAAGCGCAAAGCGAGTTGTGAGCCGATACCATAACGCTTGTTGAAGCGCAGTATTTGGCTATCTCCTCACAGGAAGCGATATAGCTTAGGTAGCTCATACCCGCTCCGCCGTATTCCTCGGGGACCCATATGCCCATCATGCCCATGTCGGCGAGCTTATGATAGGTCTCTTCGGGAAAACGTTCCTGTTCGTCTATCTCCGTCGCAAGCGGCTTGACTTCTTTTATGCAGAAGTCCCGCAGCATATCCATAATTTCCTGTTCTTCCGCAGTGAATTTAAAATCCATACTGTACCATCCTTATAATTATTAAATGTTGACTTATCAGGCGGAAAACCTATAAAGTCCTGAATCAATGGAATATAATCTAAATAGTAAGAATAGCAAGTTCAGTGCCAGTTTGCTCCGGAAGATATAAAAATGTGGATATTATACAATAAAGCAAGAAAAAACACAGCTAATGTATACAAAACTTACTGGTATTTGTAAAAATGAAATATGTTATTTTTGAAGCCTGGTGCAGCTATTGCGAATATGCAACAGCATCTTTATACCATACGATACCATACGGGCCATAAGCCTTCCGGTGTATGGCCCGTATAACGAGATTAATAAATCTAAAGATCTGTTATATTGCTTCTTCTTGAAATTCACCTATTCTATTTTGTTTTCGAAGGTTGAGCAGTGTGTGCCGTCGCTTGTTCTTGCTTTTCCGTTTCCTGCTGCACTTACTTGAATTTTATAAGCATGGCACATCTGGTTTTTGTTATAAGAGCAATTTTCGACATTGCATGCAACCGGCATTTTGGGAGCATCATAATGTTCCATCAGCTATCCACCTCCTTTCTCTGATTCATGTCTATTATTATCGTTTTACGGCGAATTATTGAGCTTTGCTTTATGAAAAAAGCATAAGAATCTGTTTTGAAGCCAATAAGGTTTTGCAATTCCCATCTTGAAAAGCCGGACATGCTTTGCTATAATTTGCAAAAGATATTTTTTGATGGAGGTCGCCGCCATGTCCGAATCGCTGATAACAAAAAAAGCGCTTGGTGAAGCTCTGAAAGAGCTTATGGTGGAGCGTCCCTTTGATAAGATCAGCATTAAAGATATATGTGATGCCTGCGGCATGAACCGAAACAGTTTTTACTATCACTTCAGGGATAAACAGGACTTGATAATCTGGATATTTGATTTCGAGTTTATTCAGAGAATTAAGCCGCTCGAATTCACGGACGCATTTGAATTTTTTGAAAACACCTGTGAATATTTTTACGACCACAAGGCTTTTTACGTTAAGGCGTTCGAGATTACTGGACAGAATTGCTTCAGCGACTATTTCTGCGAAGTCTTCCACCAGTTTAGCCTCGAATATATGAAAAAGTATTTTGGCAGTGTGGAAAGAAGCGATGAATTTGCAAGGTTCGTAACCGACGCGCTGCGGATGGCCCTGATACGATGGCTCAACGACCCCGGAAATGTGAAACCGCATGAGCTCGCCGAGCTCTCGAAAGAGGCTCTGTTTGCGGTCGCGGAGCGGTGCGAGCTGCTCTACCCGGAGGAAATGGCGAACTACAGGAAAAAAATGATACAACAGAACAATAAGTAAACGGCGCGTTTTGTACGCGCCGTTTTTCTATGAATTAAGTTTTCAGGGAGCTGATTTATTCAGCCGTTCCAGATCTCCGAGTATGTCGGTTATAAATATCGGGTGTGAAGGCTTGAGCTTCTCGTGATGGCTGAAAGCGCTTATTCTTTCGCAGACAGTTTCAGAGCAGTTTTCGTCCTGAATCAGGAACAAAAAAAGGCAGTTTTTTTCATATACTTTATCAAGAAAATTTTTTGAGGTTACCGTACACGCATTTTCGTTACCGTATCGGCAGTATCCGCCGAAAAGGCGGCCCCGTTTTTTTAGTTGTCCCGATATTGAGCCATACGAGCTGTTTTTCAGGTCAAGAACTGGCATGACGTTTTTCTGGGCAAATTTAAGGGCGGTATCTTCATTTGCGGTAAAAATGAAAAAGGCTTTATGAGGGCTTTTATCTATAAGCTCTGAAATTTCACTTACTGAGATTGTAAGCTCATCAATAAAAATAAAATAAATACCTGTACCGTTTTGAGAAAGTTTTTTAAATTGATTATGGAAGTCGTCTGCGGCTTCTGATTTTTGCGTCGGAATAATACCCGCAATCAGGCCGGACTTATCATGTCCCAAAAGCCGTTCACTTGAAAAACGGCAATTTTTAGCCAGTCCGTAATAGCCGAAGGCGATCCCGAACTCCGCCGCCCTTTCCTTGCTGACACTTGAAAAAAGGTCTTGAGCAAGTATGTAGTATTTGCAGCTCTTATCGGAAATTATGTTTTTTGCCTCCGCAAAAAATCTTTTCTGAGGGGCAGAGCCTGAAAAGTAATAACCGAATTCAACTAGCTTCCTCAAAGTCCGGTTAGTGTCGGCTTCCGCCCTGTCTAGCCAGCGGTTGAGAAATACTTTTAAAATCCTGACAGATGTCTCCATAGTTCTATCTCCGATAAAAATAATTAACTTATATTGTAAATTCTTATATCGAGAAAAAAATAGGCAAAAATACGTATTTGCTTAATTTTTCAACACTTATACAAGAATGAATTAAAATTTTGCAGGACGCAAAAACTGCCCAATGACAGTGTTTGAAAATCTGATTAAACTTATAAAAAAATAAATAGAAAGGACTATTGTTATGGGAAGGAAAACATCCGCAAAAAAGTCGGTCACGGAATCGCTTGAGACGTTGGGGCTTAAAAGAGCAATCTCATACATGGATAAGGACCCAGAAGTAAACATCCCCAAGGTCCTTAATTGGATAGATAAAGTCGGCGGGGTAGAGGAACAGGCAAAAGCCTGCCGCGAAGGCTTCGAGAACAAGGACAGCAACTGGTATAAGCTTATAATGAGCTTCTGGAGCGATGTCGACGACGGGATCAGAAAAGCAATTTTTGAAAACTTCATAGTAAACGCTACCATTCTAGGCGGAAAAAGGCGCAACAAATTCCGGGAGAAAGAAAATTGCAGCATCCCATGGGCAATCCTTATGGATCCGACGAGCGCCTGCAATCTTCACTGCCTCGGCTGCTGGGCTGCGGAATATGGCAATAAGCTCAACATGACCCTCGAAGAGTTGAACAGCATCATAAATCAAGGGAAAACCATGGGCGTTTACATGTATATATACTCCGGCGGCGAACCGCTTGTCCGCAAAAAGGACATCATAAAGCTCTGCGAGATGCACCCTGACTGCCAGTTCCTTGCCTTTACGAACGGTACGCTCATCGACGAGGCTTTTGCGGACGATATGCTCCGCGTCAAGAACTTTGTACCCGCATTCAGCATAGAAGGCTTTGAAGAGGCAACGGACTTCAGACGCGGCAAGGGTACATATCAGGCAGTTGTGAAGGCAATGGAAACACTTAAGCGCAAAAAGCTTGTTTACGGCATTTCCTGCTGCTATACAAGCAGGAACACCGAGACCATCGGAAGCGATGAGTTCATTGACTCGATGGTTGAGCTGGGAGCAAAATTTGCGTGGTTTTTTACATATATGCCCGTTGGCAGGGACGCAGTACCCGAGCTCATCGCAACGCCCGAACAGAGAGAATATATGTACCACAAGATCAGAGAGTTCCGCAGCACAAAGCCGATCTTTATGATGGACTTCTGGAACGACGGCGAATATGTAAACGGCTGTATAGCCGGCGGCAAAGACTATCTGCATATTAATGCAAACGGTGATATAGAACCTTGCGCTTTTATACATTATTCGGATTCAAATATCAGGGAGAAAACCCTGCTCGAAGCGTTCAAATCGCCGCTCTTCATGGCTTACCATAATAACCAGCCGTTCAACAACAACCATCTGCGTCCTTGTCCCATGTTTGATAATCCTGAAATGCTGAAGATGATTGTTGAGCAGACAGGCGCGGTATCAACGGATATGCAGGCGCCTGAAGACGTTAATGACCTTATTGCCAAAACTTTGCCCGCTGCGGAAAAATGGGCGCCGGTAGCCGACAGACTCTGGGAATGTTCTCATGCTTGCATAGCCTGCAACGCGGGATGCCGAAAATAAAAGAGCTGTTATTTCCCTCCTTCAAAATGGCGAAGGCACATAAAGTGCCTTCGCCACGTCATTTACAAAAGCTTGCCCGGCTCCGCCTAAAGTTGTTGACAAAAAAATAAGAACAGGTTATAATCATTCTCGCATTGTTCGGAAACAAGAAATTTGCTGGATTAGCTCATTAGGTAGAGCACATCACTCGTAATGATGAGGTGGCGAGTTCGATTCTCGCATCCAGCTCCAGAAAAGCCCTGCAGTCGTTGGCTGCGGGGCTTTTTAATGTACAAAAATAATTAATATGACAAAATGCAGCTGCACAGATAGGTAAAATATTGTTAGCTTACATAAGTGTAAGCTTAATGTAAGCAAATTCGATTGCAGTCGTCTGCTGAAAGTGGTATAGTCCTTCTCGGCATGAATATGTAAAATGTTTTCGGCCCAAAAATTTATATATGGAGATAGAAAATGGACATTTTTGAAATATTCAAAGCGATAATACTCGGCATCGTCGAAGGACTGACTGAGTGGCTTCCCATCAGCAGCACGGGACATATGATACTGGTAGACGAATACCTGAAGCTCAACGTATCTGATGCCTTTAAGGAAATGTACCTTGTAGTAATACAACTAGGTGCGATACTTGCCGTTGTTGTGCTGTACTGGAACAAGCTTTGGCCGTTTTCTATGAAAAAAAGCGTCCAGGAAAAAAAAGACACATGGATAATGTGGCTCAAGATTTTCGTTTCCTGTATTCCGGCCGCCGTTGTCGGAATTTTGTGGGACGATAAATTTAACACGCTGTTCTATAATTACAAGACAGTTGCCGTAATGCTCATCCTGTTCGGTATTCTTTTTATAATCATTGAGAACTATAACAAAGGAAAGGAACCCAAAGTCAACGAAATATCTGGAATAAGCTATACAACGGCGCTGATGATCGGATTGTTTCAACTGATTGCGGCAGTTTTCCCGGGTACGTCCCGCTCCGGCGCGACTATTGTTTGTGCGCTTCTGCTCGGAGTATCGAGAACCGTCGCGGCGGAATATACCTTTTTCCTAGCAGTTCCTGCAATGGTAGGAGCAAGTCTGATGAAACTTTACGATTTCGGATTTGTTTATACAAAATCGGAGCTTGTGCTTCTGCTCACAGGTATGGCGGTTGCTTTCATTGTTTCGATAATAGCGATTAAATTCCTCGTCGGATATATCAAACAGCACGATTTCAAAGTATTCGGCTGGTACAGAATAGTTCTGGGCTGTGCGGTACTTGGATATTTCCTGCTGATAAAATAGCAAGAATTGAAAATTCATAATAACGGCAAGCAAATATTGCCATGTCCCGTTCTAATAATTTCATAAACAAAAAACACTTGACTAATTACGGGAAAAATGCTACTATTATCGGGCATTGCGAAGCATGCGCGAGTGGTGGAATTGGCAGACTCGCTAGATTCAGGTTCTAGTGTGCAATACGCACGTGCGGGTTCAAGTCCCGCCTCGCGCACCAAAATAGGGGAAATTCTGTAGTCGTTGAGACTACAGAATTTTTTTAATTTATCCAGTGTTTTCAATGGTTTCGAGGATTTTGGCCTGTTCCGAATTTAATAATCTCATTCCAAATTTTATGCTTCAAATATGGGCTGTTAGCACTATATTTGCTAACGCCGTGCTAACAAAAATGCTAACGAGGATTGCAGCTTTTCTTCTTACCGGCTTTCTTGTTAGCTTTTTTATAAAAATCAGTCATTTGCGTTTCGTATTTTGATATGTCCATTTGTGCGAGATGAGTATAAATTTTGCTCATTGTTTCTCTGTCAGACCAGCCGCCTATCTGCATCGCGACCTTCTCCGGCATGTTGAGGTGATACGCAAGCGATGCAAAACTGTGGCGCAGACCATGTACGCCCACCTGAGGCAAATCGTTTGCCTTGCATATCCGGTTGACCTGTGCCCATACGGTATTTGGACTGCACGTTATAACAAGACAGTTTTTAGGTTATTTTGCATTTAGAGC
>JAJUHD010000133.1 GCA_029268085.1 Bacillota bacterium
CCTGACCAGAGTATCGCTCGGAGTGGCTTCGTGCTTAATGACGTGATGCCCTCGGAGGCAAGGCTCAGCATTTTTTTGAGAGGGTATTTGCTTTCGCCTGCGATGCGTTCGCCGCGCTCGTACTCTACGATACCGGTTTTATAGCCCAGCATGGGGACTATGCCGCGAAGAAACAGATTCACCTCGCCGTATTTTGAAAGGGACTCAAGAGCCGTTTTGCTCATAAGGCGGTAGTCCGCGTGGTTATATACTATTTCACCGCCGAGCTTGTCGAGAAGCTTATAATAGCCCTCAGCTGTGAAGCGTTTAAAAAAGGTGTCCTTTTCTCTGGAGCAGCGTACACCGTAGACGATCTCGCAGCCTGCGTAATATTTTTCGAGCATCTCGTCAACGGCATTGATATCGTCCTGTAGGTCGGCATCCATTGAAATCGTGACATCCGCTCTGTCCTTTGCGGTCATAAGCCCTGCGAGAAGTGCGTTCTGATGTCCGCGGTTGCGGCTCAAGGATACGCCGCAGAACAGTTTGTCCGCCTCGTGGAGCGATTTAATGAGCTGCCATGTCCTGTCCTTTGAACCGTCGTTCACGAGCAGGACGCGGCTGTTTTCAGAGATGGTTCCGTTATTGATAAGTGTGCGCATTTTTTCCCGCAGCCGCCGTGACGTTTCGGGGAGGGCTTCCTCCTCGTTGTAGCAGGGTACGACAACATAAAGCGTGCTGCCGCGGAATTCGTTTTTAAATGTGTCCAAGGGTATTCACCTTCTAAATCTTTCTCGGATGGGATTTTGTAAAAGCAAGCAAAATAAAACATTAAACCGCCGTATAATGGTAAATACTATTATAATGCTGGCGCTGGAGATTTGCAAGCGTAGCAGAGTTTATAACATATTTGTTATATTTTATTCTTTAAAATATGAAAATGTTTCGCAAACAGTATGATTTTAACCGTATTGTCAATTTTTTTCCCAATTTTATATTGAAATTTTGCCAAAAAAGTTATACAATATGGTCCGAGACATTATAATGTCATTACAAGCTGTTAAGAGGCAGAAAACAATGGTCGACATCATTCTGGTGGAACCGGAGATTCCGTCGAATACCGGGAATATTTCCCGGACATGTGCTGTTACTGGGGCAAGACTTCACCTGATAGAACCGCTAGGCTTTGATATTTCAGACAAAGCGCTTAAAAGAGCCGGACTCGATTACTGGCGGTTCCTTGATGTGAGAGTTTATAAAAATTTGGACGAGTTCTTTGAAAAAAACGGCGATGACAATCTCTGGCTTGCAACCACCAAGGCGCCGAAGAGCTATGACAAGGCGGATTTCACGGGCGACGTCAAGCTCATGTTCGGCAAGGAAACGGCGGGGCTTCCCGAATATCTGCGCGAGAGATACAGGGATCGCTGCATACGCATCCCGATGAAGGATTTCACGCGGAGTCTCAATCTTTCAAACAGCGTGGCTATCATTTGCTATGAAGCGCTGCGCCAGCAGGGTTTCCCAGGACTGAGCGCGCAGGGCTCCATGGCGCAAACGGAAACGGTCTAATTTAAAACAACGCTATATTAAATAGGAGGTTTGTTATGAATTACAATAAAAAATCGGTAAGGGATGCCGATGTCAAAGGGAAAAAGGTGCTTTTGCGCTGCGATTTCAACGTGCCGCTCGATAAGCAGACAGGGGAGATCACGAGCGACAAGCGCATCGTAGAGTCTCTTCCCACGATAAAGTACCTTCTGGAAAACGGGGCAAAAGTCATCGCCTGCTCGCATTTGGGCAAGCCCAAGGGCGAATTTAAGAAGGAACTGAGCCTTGCACCTGTTGCAAAGCGCCTTTCCGAGCTTTTGAATATACCCGTCGCATTCGCTCACGACGTCGCCGGAGAGGAATCGAAAAAGCTTGCAGACACTCTTAAGGGCGGCGAACTGCTGCTGCTTGAAAACCTGCGCTTTGATCCGGGCGAAGAGAAGAACAACCCTGAGCTTGCCAAAAAGCTTGCGTCGCTGGGCGAAATCTATGTTTCGGACGCTTTCGGAACCGTCCACCGCGCACACGCGTCCACAGCCGGCATCGCCGCCTATCTTCCCGCATATGCCGGCTTCCTCGTTGAAAAGGAGCTTTCGATCATGGGCGGCGCACTCGATGATCCGAAGCGCCCATTCGTCGCGGTCCTCGGCGGCGCAAAGGTTTCTGACAAGATCGGCGTACTCACGAACCTTATCGACAAAGCCGATACGCTTATCATCGGCGGCGGCATGGCATATACCTTCCTGAAGGCTATGGGCAAGAATATCGGCCAATCTCTGCTTGAGGAAGATAAGATCGGCCTTGCGGGAGAAGTCATGGAAAAAGCAAAGGCCAAGGGCGTAAAGCTGCTTCTCCCCATCGATGTCGCAATCGGTGACCGCTTTGCGGCTGACTGTGAAAAGAAGATCGTCAGCGTAGACGATATTCCCGACGACTGGCAGGGTCTTGATATTGGCGATAAGACCATCGCCCTGTTTACCGAAGCGACCAAGGGCGCGGGCACGATAGTCTGGAACGGACCTATGGGCGTATTCGAGTTCCCGGCCTTCGCAAACGGAACGAAGAGCATGGCAAAGGCTTTGGCAGATTCCGGAGCCGTCACGATCATCGGCGGAGGCGACAGTGCGGCCGCTGCGGAACAGATGGGCTTCGCAGACAAGATAACCCATATCTCCACGGGCGGCGGGGCCTCGCTCGAATTCCTTGAGGGACGCGAGCTTCCGGGCATCGCTTGTTTGCAGGATAAATAAAACAATACCGCAATTTGCGCACAAGCGCGTCAAAGGAACAGTGTGGACTTATTATACTATTCCTTTGACGCGCCGTTGCCGGCAGACGGCAGCCGCAATCAGTGCGCAAAAGCCTCCTGTGCTTGACGGAGGCTTAAATGTAAAAAGTGCGCTGTTGCGCATAGGAGGCTTATATTATGAACAAAAAATACCGTAAGACAATTATCGCGGGCAACTGGAAAATGAATCTTGTTCCCTCGGAGGTCAAGCCCTTTGCAGAGGAGCTTCGCTCGCTCCTTCCAAAGACGAAGACTTGCGAAGTGGCGCTTCTGGTCCCGTTTACGCATATCTCCACATTGCGCCGGTCCTTGAAGGACAACCGCATCTCTTTCGGCGCGCAGGACGTGAGCATCCACGAAAAGGGTGCATATACCGGCGAGGTTTCGGCCGATATGCTTGCCGATATGGGCGTCCACTATGTCATCGTAGGACACAGCGAATGCAGACAGTACCACGGCGACACAGATTTCACCGTCGGACAGAAGGCTGCGGCTGTTCTTGAAAAGGGTATGAGCCCCATCATCTGCGTCGGCGAAAGCCTTGAGCAGAGAGAGCGCGGGCTTACGATGGAACATATCAGCTATCAGGTGCTTGCGGCTCTGTCCTTTATCCCGGAGGGCAAGGAGCGCCAGATAGTCATCGCTTATGAACCGATTTGGGCCATCGGTACCGGCAAGACCGCAACAGACGAGGAGGCTCAGGAGGTTTGTGCACATATCCGCGCGGTTATCCGTGAAAAGCGCGGGGCAAGAGTGGCGCGCAGCGTCAGCATCCTGTACGGCGGCTCAATGAACCCAAAGAACGCCAAGGGACTGCTTTCTATGGAGGACATCGACGGTGGTCTTATCGGCGGGGCATCCCTGAAGCCCAAGGACTTCTCGCAGATCATCGACGCGGTGGCTGAAGTAACCGGGGAGGAATAACAACATGAAAAAAATTCCCACAGCCCTCCTTGTTTTGGACGGCTTGGGCCTTGCCGCTTCCTGCGAATTCAACGCCGTTTCAAGGGCATATACGCCTGTCCTTGACAGGCTTTTCGCCGAGTGCCCGAACACGACTCTTTCGGCTTCCGGCCTTGATGTGGGGCTGCCCGAGGGACAGATAGGCAACAGCGAGGTAGGCCACACAAATATAGGAGCGGGCAGAGTCGTGTTTCAAATCCTGCCGCTCATTTCAAACAAGATTAAGGACGGTTCCTTCTTTGAAAACAAGGCTTATGCCGAGGCGATGGACGCCTGTATTAAGGAAAAGAGCGCCCTGCATCTTATGGGGCTTCTTTCGGACGGCGGAGTTCACAGCCATATCACACATCTGTTCGCTTTGCTTGAAATGGCAAAGCGCAGAGGCGTGCCGGAAGTCTTTATCCATGCGTTTCTCGACGGGCGCGACGTTCCGCCGTCATCCGGCGCCGATTATATGCGCGAGCTTGTCGATAAATGCAAGGAGCTCGGCATCGGCAAGGTTGCGACCGTTCAGGGAAGATTCTATGTCATGGACAGAGACAAGCGCTGGGACAGAGTCGAAAAGGGCTACAGCGCAATGGTCTATGGCGAGGGAATACAGAATCCGGATCCCGTCGCGGCGATCGAGGAGAGCTACGCAAAGAATATTACGGACGAATTCGTCGAGCCTGTCGTATGTTGCGACGGAAAGATCAAGGCGGGAGACAGCGTAATCTTCTTTAATTTCCGCCCAGACAGGGCGAGAGAGATAACCTATGCGCTGAACTGCGAAGACTTTGACGGCTTCGAGCGCAGAAACGGCTTTTTCCCGCTGCACTACGTCTGTACGGCACGCTACGATGAGAAGCTCAACAAGCTGCCCGTCGCATTCCCGCCCGAGGAGATAGAGGATACTTTCGGAGAGTATATCAGCAAGCTGGGGCTTACTCAGCTCCGTATAGCTGAAACCGAAAAATACGCCCATGTCACGTTCTTCTTCAACGGAGGCGTCGAAAAGACATTCCCCGGAGAGGACAGGATACTGGTTCCTTCTCCCAAGCAGTTCCCGACCTATGACCTGATCCCTGAGATGAGCGCTTATGAAGTCGCCGACAAATGCGCGGAAGCGATCCGCAGCGGCAAATACGACGTCGTGATTTGCAACCTTGCAAACTGCGACATGGTCGGACATACAGGCGTCCTTTCGGCGGCGGTCAAGGCAGTCGAAACTGTAGATGCTTGTGTTGGGCGCATTACTCAGGCCGTTTCGGACATGGGCGGCGTGATCCTTATCACAGCGGACCATGGTAATGCCGACTGCATGGTCGACGAAAACGGTGAACCGCATACTGCGCACACCACAAATCCCGTTCCGTTTATCATCTGCGGCGCAGATGTTAAGCTGAGGAACGGGCGTCTCGCAGACATCGTACCGACAATGCTCGAGCTTATGGGTATAGATAAACCCGAGAAAATGACAGGCGAGAGCTTGATTATTAATCACTGAAGAAAAACCTAATTTTACCGATAGGAGTAAAAATATGATTTATTCAACCGAAGTAGAGCATATGTGCCATGTCGCAAAGGGCGCTTACCACGGCCCCGCTCCGATTCCAGAAGAGGGAAAATGGGTGCAGGCAAAGGAGATCAAGGATATATCCGGATTGACTCACGGTGTCGGCTGGTGCGCACCGCAGCAGGGCGCCTGCAAGCTGACCCTGAACGTGAAGGACGGCATTATAGAGGAAGCGCTTGTGGAAACGCTGGGATGCTCCGGCATGACGCATTCCGCTGCGATGGCCTCCGAAATCCTTCCCGGAAAGACCCTTCTTGAAGCACTCAACACCGACCTCGTCTGCGATGCAATCAATGTCGCAATGCGCGAACTGTTTCTCCAGATCGTTTATGGACGCAGCCAGACCGCATTCTCCGAGGACGGGCTGCCTGTCGGCGCGAGCCTTGAAGACTTGGGAAAAGGCATGAGAAGCCAGGTCGGAACCATGTTCGGCACTAAGGCAAAGGGGGCTCGCTACCTCGAGCTGACAGAGGGCTATGTAAGCCGTATCGCGCTTGATGAAAACGACGAGATAATCGGCTATGAGTTCATCAGCCTCGGCAAGATGATGGACTTCATAAAGAAGGGCGAGGACGCAAACGCAGCGCTTGAAAAAGCAAAGGGTACATATGGACGTTTCGCCGAAGCCGCAAAATATATTGACCCGCGCCATGAATAAGGAGGAATACGTATGGCATTGTTTGAAAGCTATGAGCGCCGCATAGATAAAATTAACGGCGTATTGGCCGAATACGGCATTTCTTCTATTGAAGAGGCAAAGGAAATCTGCGATAAGGCCGGCGTGAATCCCTATGATATCGTTAAATCGGTTCAACCTATAGCGTTTGAAAATGCGGGCTGGGCGTATACCGTAGGCGCGGCAATCGCTATCAAAAAGGGTGTAAAATCCGCGGCGGAAGCTGCCGAGGCTATCGGTGTCGGGCTTCAGAGCTTCTGTATTCCGGGCAGCGTGGCCGAAGACCGCAAGGTCGGACTGGGCCATGGCAACCTCGGAGCGATGCTTCTGCGCGACGAAACGAAGTGCTTTGCTTTTCTTGCGGGACACGAGAGCTTTGCGGCGGCTGAAGGCGCGATCGGAATAGTAAAGAACGCCAACAAAGCGCGCAAGGAGCCGTTGCGTGTAATTCTGAACGGCCTTGGCAAGGACGCTGCGCAGATTATTTCGCGCATAAACGGCTTTACATATGTGCAAACGCAGTTTGACTACTACACCGGCGAGGCTAAAGTCGTTCGCGAGATCGCCTATTCCAAAGGCGAGCGCGCTCAGGTGCGCTGCTACGGTGCCGACGATGTTCGGGAAGGCGTAGCTATCATGCATCTGGAAGGCGTAGATGTGTCCATTACCGGAAACTCCACAAATCCGACAAGGTTCCAGCATCCTGTTGCAGGGACATATAAGAAAGAGTGCGTTGAACTCGGTAAAAAATATTTCTCCGTGGCCTCAGGCGGTGGTACGGGACGCACGCTTCATCCTGATAATATGGCGGCAGGTCCCGCATCCTACGGTATGACGGATACTATGGGCAGGATGCACTCGGACGCCCAGTTTGCCGGTTCAAGCTCCGTTCCGGCACACGTCGAAATGATGGGCTTCCTCGGTATGGGCAACAATCCAATGGTCGGAGCAACCGTTGCCGTGGCCGTTGCTGTAGCAGAAGCTCTGAAAAAATAAATATGGCCGTATTAAAGCAGATTAGAGAATTAAATGTGCCGTTTTTAGCGAAAATATAACTGCGCAGGCTATGGCAGCTTTTCATGGCTGAGCTTGAGCTTCAAATTTAGCGCAGAAATGATCGCAAAGCCATGGCGCTTTCCCGAAAAATCTGATTAATTAGGAGATATGATTATGTTCGCAAAGACTTATCTGGAAATAGTCGATGTGCAGGCACGCGAAATTCTTGACTCCAGAGGTAACCCGACACTTGA
>JAJUHD010000134.1 GCA_029268085.1 Bacillota bacterium
ACTGGTTAACATCCAGTACCTTATCTACGGCGGCGATCTGTATGTTATCGAGGTCAACCCTCGCGCCTCGCGTACGATACCCTATATCAGCAAGGTCACAGGTCTGCCGATGGTCGATATCGCAACGCGCCTTATGGTTGGGCAAATGCTCAAGGACATGCCTTACGGCACAGGACTCTATAAGCAGCCGCCCTATGTGACGGTCAAGGTGCCTGTATTTTCCTTTGAAAAGCTGCTCGGCGTGAACTCCGCCCTCAGTCCTGAAATGAAGTCAACGGGCGAAGTGCTGGGCATCGGCAAAACGCTTGAAGAAGCGCTGTTTAAAGGACTCCTTTCAGCGGGCTTCAAGCTGGATCCCCATTTCAAGAGCAGCGAAAAGGGTGTTTTTATAACAGTCAACAAGCAGGACCGTTTTGAGGTCATAGACCTTGCGCGCAAGTTCGACGAGCTCGGTTTCAGGCTATACGCAACGGAAGGCAACGCCAAGGAGATTGAGCGTCTGGGCGTCGATGTTACCGTCGTCGGAAAGCTCTGCGACGATTTCAATGTCCTTAACCTGCTGGAGGACGGAAAAATCTCTTATATAATAATGACGGGCACGACCGAGCCGAATTATGTAAACGACTATATCCGGATCAATCGGCGCGCACTCCAGCTCTCCATTCCCTGCCTTACCTCTCTCGATACTGCGAACGCACTGGCCGACATGCTCGCAAGCCGCTTCAACCAGCACAACACTGAACTGGTGGACATAGCGCATATGCGCACCAAGCGCGAAGTGCTGCACTTTGCTAAAATGCAGGGCAGCGGAGATGATTACATCTTCTTTGAAAACTTCGACGGCAGCATCTCCTGTCCCGAATCACTCAGCACTTCACTTGCCGACCGCCACTTCGGCATCGGCGCCACGGGAATTGTGCTCATTGAAAGCTCCGAGATTGCAGACGCGAAAATGCGCATTTTTAACGCCGACGGCTCTGAGAGCGGCATGGCAGGCAACTGTATGCGCTGCGTCGGCAAATATCTGCATGACCGCGGCATAGTCCCCAAAATGGAAATGACCGTTGAAACCGAGAGCGGAGTCAAGGAGCTTACGCTCTATTCCTTCGGCGGGGATGTCCGCTCCGTCCGCGTCAACATGGGCAAGGCCGAGCTCTCCCCCGAGAAGATTCCGGTGAAGCTCGACGGAGATAAAATAATGAGCCGCAAGGTTGAAATTGCAGACGGCGAATACAATATAAGCTGTGTCAATATGGGCAACCCGCACTGCGTAGTATTTGTCGACAGGGTCGACCGTGTGGATATTTCTGAAATCGGCCCTTTATTCGAAAACGATCCCCTGTTCCCTGAGCGCGTGAACACGGAATTTGTCCGCGTCGTAAACGGCAATACGCTCAAAATGCGAGTCTGGGAACGTGGCAACGGGGAGACTCTCGCCTGCGGGACTGGCGCCTGTGCCGCTGTTGTTGCAGCCGTCGAAAACGGCTTCTGCAGCAAAGGCGAGGATATAACAGTCAAGACACGGGGCGGCGAGCTTGTCGTAAATTATACCGACGATACCGTATATCTTACGGGTAACGCAAGCCTTGTCTATAACGGCACGGTCGAATTATAACAGCTCAAATTGCATTTATACTGAATATGTGTTAGGATGGCCGCATAAGTCATCCTAACTTTTTTCGGGAGGTGGGGCTTTGAAAAACATACTTATAGTCGAAGACGACTGCGCGCTCGCAAAAGGCGTCTGTATGGCCCTGAAAGGCGAAGATATTTCCCCTTCAGCCTGTAACACAATAAAAGCCGCAAGGGACGAGATTGCGAAAAAGGTTTTCGACCTCTTTATATTTGATATTAACCTTCCGGACGGAAACGGGCTTGATCTTCTTTCAAGCGTCAGAGGTACCGCCCCCGTCATCATGCTGACTGCAAACGATCTCGAAACCGATATCGTAACAGGACTTGAGAGCGGCGCCGACGACTATATCACTAAGCCCTTCAGCCTTGCCGTGCTGCGCGCCAGAGTCAATGCGCATCTGCGTAAGGTTTCTGACCGCAAATCCGGCAGACATGAAATCGACGGCTTCGTCTTCGACTTTGACAGGCTTGAGTATTATAGGGACGGCCGGTCAGTCGAGCTCAGCAAGACCGAGCAAAAGCTCCTTAAAATGCTTGTTGAGAACAGAGGCCGCACGCTTGAGCGCGCCGCGCTTGTTGACAGAATCTGGACTGACGGAGCGGAGTACGTTGATGAAAACGCGCTTTCCGTCACAGTGAAGCGTCTGCGTGACAAGCTGGAGAGCAATCCGTCAAGTCCGGTTTACATAAAAACTATCTACGGCATCGGCTACACATGGGCGGTGAAGTGAATGAGCCCCTTCGATTATATCTGTCTTGCCGCCGGACTTGTTGCCGCCGTTGCCGCAATCGGTTTTACGCTATATTACCACACAAAAACAAAAAAGATCCTCAATCGAGCCTCAAAAATGATTGACGACGCGATATCAGGCAGCTTTACTGAAAGCGTTTTTGACGAAAGTCTGCTCTCCTCAGTGGAGTCAAAGCTCGCGCAGTATCTTTCCTCGTGCTCCGTATCCTCGAAAAATCTTGCGGAAGAGAAGGATAAGATCAAGGAACTTATCGCGGATATTTCACATCAGACAAAAACGCCGATATCAAACATTCTTATATATGCGCAGCTTCTTTGCGAGCAAGACCTGCCCGAGGGCAGCGCCCAGCAGGCTGCGGCCCTGTCCGAGCAGGCGCAGAAGCTGAGCTTTCTCATTGAGGCGCTTGTGAAAACTTCGAGGCTTGAGACAGGCATCATTACGCTCGCCCCTAAGCTCTCAGAGCTCCAGCCTCTGATGGATGCCGTTGAAACTCAAATTATGCCGAAGGCAAGGGCGAAAAATATAGCCTTAAAGGTTTGCGATACCTTCGAAAAAGCGTGTTTCGATCCCAAATGGACGGCGGAAGCGGTCTATAACATTGCGGACAATGCAGTCAAATATACGCCTCGCGGAGGAATAGTAGAGCTTTCCGTAACCGCCTTTGAGCTGTTTTGCAAAATCGATATCAAAGACAGCGGCATTGGCATACCGGAAGACGAGCAACCAAAGATATTCACAAGATTCTACCGCAGTCCGCACGTCGCCGGATCGGAAGGCGTCGGTATCGGGCTCTATCTCGCACGCAAAATTGTTTCCGGAGAAGGGGGATACATCAAGGTGTCCTCCGCGCCTGACAAAGGTTCGATCTTTTCCGTATTTCTGCCGAAAGAACCATGAAATCTTTCAAAACTGATAGATTTTTCCTATCGGCAGAAAGAATGTCGAAATAATCATATGTTAAAGTCCGTATCGTAGGAGATTACTACGCAATACGGACTTTAATTTTGGAGGTATACCAATGACAATATTGGAAACACATGCTCTCAGAAAAATATACGGATCAGGCGAAGCGGCCGTTCACGCGCTGGACGGAGTCGATCTGAAGGTGCAAAACGGTGAATTTGTCGCCATTGTCGGGACATCCGGAAGCGGCAAATCTACGCTTCTGCATATGCTCGGCGGGCTGGACAGGCCGACAAGCGGCAGCGTAACCGTCGACGGTAAGGAAATATTCTCGCTCAAGGACGAGGAGCTAACGATATTCCGCCGCCGCAAGATCGGCTTTGTTTTTCAGAACTACAATCTCGTTCCGGTTCTGAATGTCTACGAGAACATCGTCCTGCCCGTCCAGCTCGACGGAAAGGAACCGGACGCGGAATATGTGGATAAGATTATTAAAACACTCGGACTCGAATCAAAGCTTCAAAACCTGCCGAACAACCTTTCCGGCGGTCAGCAGCAGCGTGTAGCAATAGCCCGTGCACTGGCCCCGAAGCCAGCTATAATCCTTGCGGACGAGCCGACCGGTAACCTCGACAGCAGAACAAGCCAGGATGTTCTGGGGCTTCTCAAGGTCACAAGCGAAAAGTTCAGTCAGACAATTGTGATGATCACCCATAACGAGGAAATTGCACAGCTTGCCGACCGCATCGTCCGTATCGAGGACGGCAAGATAAAAAATCCGGGCGGTGAGAAAAAATGATCAAAGTCGCAAACAAAAAGGTTATCAGCAATATTTCCCGAAAGAGCCTGAAGGCGAACAAAACACGCAACATCGTGGCTATCTGCGCCATCGCGTTAACCGCGCTTTTATTCACAAGCTTGTTTACCATCGGGAGCAGCATGATGAAAACCATGGAAAGTAATACCTGCCGTCAAGTCGGCACTATAGCACATGCGGGATACAAATGCCTTACACCGGAGGAATTCAACAAGCTTAAGAATCACCCCTCGATAAAGCAATATTCATACAATATTCTCCTTTCCGAAGCCGATAATTCCGAGCTGTCAAAGCTTCGCACAGAGATTCGCTATAGTGAGGACCAGGACGCAAAATGGGGCTCTAATTACCCTCAAACCGGAACAATGCCAAAGGAATATAAAGACCTCGCCGCTTCTACCATCGTCCTCGACGCGCTTGGCATACCGCATGAGCTCGGACAGCAGGTGCCGCTTGATTTCACTGTTCGTGGAAAAACATATCATGAAGTCTTCACTCTCTGCGGCTTCTGGGATGGTGACCCTATCTCGGCGGCTCAGCAGATTTGGCTCTCAAAGGATTATGTGCTAGATACCGCGCCTCCCAGCAGTATTACGTTTTCCGAGCGCAGCGACTACGATTATTCGGGCACAATCTCAATGAATATTATGTTCTCAAACACCTTTAACATAGAGAAGAAAATTACAAAGGTCACCATCGACAGCGGGTATGACCCAAACATCATCAATCAAGGCGTAAACTGGGCTTACACTGCATCCGAGGTGGACCCGATGACCATTATACTGATAGTAATGGTACTTATGTTAATAATGGCGTCGGGATACCTCATAATCTACAATGTTTTTTATATATCGGTAACAAAGGACACGCGTTATTACGGATTATTGAAAACTATAGGAACTACCGGCAAACAACTTAAAGCAGTGGTGCGGAAGCAGGCGCTATTCCTGTCGTTCATAGGAATACCCATCGGCCTATTTCTTGGCTATGGACTCGGAGCGTGGCTCCTGCCGGTGGTTCTCAATAATACATATTATTCTGGAATGGGCGTAGTGTCAGCCAATGCTCTTATATTTATATTCTCTGCTTTATTCAGCCTCGCGACGGTTTTGATAAGCTGCGGAAAACCCGCTAAGCTGGCATCAAAAATTAGTCCTATGGACGCTCTGCGTTGCTTTGGTGTAGTAAAAGCAAAAGCCGTATCACACAAATCTAAAAAAGTAACAGCGCTTTCAATGGCAGCGCATAATGTTTTTCGTTTCAAAAGAAAGCTCGTGTCCGTAGTACTCTCGCTGTCCCTAAGCATTATTCTTTTGAACAGTGTTTATACGGTTGTTACAGGCTTTGACATGGACAAATTCCTTAAGGACCGCACAATCGTCGATTTTACCGTCAGCAATTCAAAGCTTGTGTCACGGTTCGAGCTTGAGTATGTCAATAAGGACACGCTGAGTACGCTTAGCGGCATTGACGGCGTAACAGATGCTGGCGCTGTGTATTTCAGTGAGAATCTGCACCGCCTTTCGGACAGTGCAGCCGCCAATGTTCAAAAAATCGTCGACGAAAGGTTAAACTCCGATGCTAACAAAAAATACACACAAGATTGTATAGAGACGTTTAAAAATGAACAAAGCTGCTACGCGCATGTATACGGCGTAGACAAGCTCATATTCGACAAACTTGAGGTCTATGACGGAGACTCCGACTATGAGAAATTTGAGAGTGGCAACTATATATACGCAAGCGCTTATTTGAGCGAGGAAAACGCATACGACTATCCGTACTATAAGCCGGGCGACAAGGTAATTCTCGATTTTGGCAACGGCGATACAAAGGAATACACTGTTCTTGGGATTGCCTTCATGCCGTATCGCGTAAGCTGCATGCACGGGCATTATATAGACCCTGAATTCATCCTTCCAAGCGGAGAGTATCTTGCTCACAACAGCAATAAAACTCCCCTCCACGTTGTTTTTAACGCCGAGGATACGAAAGAGTCCGAGGTTCAAAAGGCCGTCGACAAATACTGTGCCTCCGCGCAAATGACTTGTGTTTCAAAAGCCTCTGCTACTGCGGAGTTCCGCGATATGCAGAATATGATAATCCTCGTCGGCGGCATACTTTCGGGGGTGCTTGGCCTTATTGGGATACTGAACTTCATGAATTCAACTCTTACTTCAATAATTTCACGCAGACGGGAGCTGGCAATGCTGCAAAGTGTGGGTATGACCGAAAAGCAGCTTCGGCGTATGCTGGTGTGCGAGGGAATCATATATGCCCTTGCAACCCTTCTGACTGTATTTACTGTAGGAAATCTGTTCGTCTATGAAGTCGTCAGTCTATACGCTGGTCAGATATGGTTCTTTACATATCACTTCACAGTTTTGCCCATGCTCTGCTGCCTGCCTGTGATGCTTTCGCTAGCGTACTTAATTCCTTTGCTCGCATATAGGAGCATCCGGAATGAGAGCATCGTCGAGCGTCTGCGCGAGGCTGAATAGTGTTTTCAGAAAACATTTGCGAAAAGCTCCCAAAAGGCCCGTAAACGGCGGTCAAAAGTGTCCGTTCCAGCATAATGTGTAGCGAACGAACAGTATTTTCACGCTGTGGAAGGGACTGAAAACAATATGGATGACCAGCGCAATTTGCGATATTTCCTCGGAGGCAACACCTACCGCGGCTTCTATTCCTTTTACGACAGTTTCGTATCGACAGACGACACCTTTCTCTGGATAATCAAGGGCGGCCCGGGCTGCGGAAAATCAAGCTTCATGAAAATGATAGGCAGCGCGGCCGAAAGGGCCGGTTACAGCGTCGAATACGCCGTCTGCTCTGGAGACCCCGCATCTCTGGACGGCGTCTATATCCCGGAACTAAAGACAGCCTATACCGATGGCACAGCCCCGCACATTGCCGATCCTCATATGGTTGCGGTGGATTCAGCTTATATAAACCTTGGCGCCTTTTACGACTACGAAGCCATAGCCGAACACAAGGCGGAGCTGTCAGAGCTTTAT
>JAJUHD010000135.1 GCA_029268085.1 Bacillota bacterium
GCTCGTCCGAGGCTTTAAGCATTTCTTTCTCAAGCTCGGCCTTGAGCTCCGCCGATCTGCCATTTAAAATCATCTCCGCGTCGCGTATGCGGGCCCTGTATTCCTCGATGCCGGATTTCCCTGCGCAGTAGCCCGGGCAGGCGCCCATGTGGAAATTCAGGCAGGGCCTGCTTTTCCCAAAATCGCGGGGGAATTTTTTCCCGCAGGTGGGCAGGAGCAGCGATTTGCAGAGCGTATCGATTATATTGTGCGTTACTATCCTCCCGCCGAAGGGCCCGAAATATTTTGCTCCGTCCTCCGAAACTTTATTTACAACGGTAAAGCGCGGGCACTCGCTCTTCACGTCCAGCCTTATGAACGGATAGGCTTTGTCGTCGCGCAGGAGGATATTATAGTGAGGCTGATACCTTTTTATCAGAGAGTTTTCTAGCACAAGCGCTTCGAACTCCGAGGATGCGACAATAACATTGAAATCACGAACCTTTTCTACCATTGCGGAGGTCTTGGGCTCGTGCTCGCCGCGGAAGTAGCTCGTGACTCGGTTTTTCAGCGCCTTAGCCTTGCCGACGTATATGACCTCGCCCTTTTCGTCGAGCATAAGGTAAACTCCGGGCAGGAGCGGAAGACGGTTGGCTTTTTCTCTAAGTTCGTCGATCAGCAAGGTTTCACCTTCGTTTTGTTATTATTCGAGGGGTTTAATGCGCAATAACATATTATTCCACATATCGCCAGGCAGTCAAGCGCTTTATGGTAAACAAAAAACGGGGCGTGCAAGTACACGCCCCGGTCTGTATGCTTGATATTACTCTGTGAAGTCAGAGGCTATAAGAGCTGCCAAAGTGTTGAGCGCCTCTTTTTCATCGCTTCCGTCCGCAACGAGGTTCACGGAAGTGCCCTTAACAATGCCGAGAGACAGTACTCCCAAAAGGCTCTTTGCATTGACCTTGCGGTCATCCTTTTCTATCCAAATACTGCTTTTGAATTCGTTGGCCTTCTGAATGAAAAACGTTGCTGGTCTTGCGTGCAGACCGACCTGGTTGTTGATAGTTACTTCTCTAGTAAGCATTATCTCGTCACTCCTTATGTTATGACAAAATGGCATCTCTACATATTTTCTTAAGTCATTTTATCAAAGTAAAATCGCTACGTCAATCGCTTTTACTGATTTTGTAAGGTTGCACAGCATTAATATTTTCTTTAACTTTCTTTTACCTCAGTTCGACAATCGTCACGCCGTTTTCCCCCTCACCGTAGCGTCCGAGGCGGAACGACTTGACGGCCCTGTTCGTCTTGAGGCTCTGATGCACCGCAGTGCGCAGCGCTCCTGTGCCTTTCCCGTGTATCACGGTCACTTTTTCAAGCCTCGCCAAAACTGCGCTGTCGATATATCTTTCGAGCACAGGGATTGCCTCGTCGGTCATCATTCCCCGCAGGTCAAGCTCCGAGCTTGTCGCCTCCCTACGCAGGGCAACGGTGCTTTTTGAGGATACCGCGGGCTTTTCAGACACCTTGTCTTCGATGAGATAAACCTCGTCCTCGCCGGCGGTCGTCTTAATTATACCCGCCTGAAGCGTAAGCTGTCTGTCCTCGGAAACCGCGAGAACGGTCGCCTTCACGCCCATCGAGAGTATCTCGACCGTGTCACCGGCCCTGACCGGACGTGAGGATTTCTTCGGTTCGCTTTTCTCCGCCCTGCGTTCGGTAAGCCTCACGTTTGCTTCGTTGAGGCTTCTGCGAAGCTCCGCGCGAGCCTCGTTTTCCCTGATGTGGTCATATTCCTTGGCCTGACGCCTGCGCATCCGGTCAAGCTCATCGAAGGTGCGTTCCGCTGTTCTTCTCGCATCCTCAAGTATCCTTTCGGCTTCTCTGCGCGTCTTTTCGTTTGCCTTTTCAAGACGCACCGAGAGCTCGCGGCGCAGCATTTCGGCTTTCTTCGCGCTTTCCTCGGCTTCCCTGAGCTTCTTTTCTGTCTCGTCCCTGTCCTTTTCGAGCAGCTGCCTCTGTTTTTCCAGCTTTTCGATCGTTTCCTCGAAGGATGCGCTCCCCTGTGTTATTCTGCCCCGTGCGTCTTCAATTACGCATTCAGGCAGTCCGAGGCGTTCGCTTATCGCAAAAGCGTTCGATTTCCCGGGAATGCCGATAAGCAGCCTGTAGGTCGGGCGCAGAGATTCCACATCGAATTCACAGGAGGCATTCTGCACGCCCTCTGTCGTGGTGGCATAGACCTTGAGCTCGGCGTAGTGCGTTGTTGCCGCAATTGCGGAGCCCTTTTTTCTGGCGTTCTCGATTATAGCCACGGCGAGCGCCGCGCCCTCTACCGGGTCCGTGCCCGCCCCCAGCTCGTCAAAAAGAAGAAGACTTTTATCATCGCACTGCGCCAGTATCTTAACTATATTCGTCATATGGGAGGAAAATGTGGAAAGAGACTGCTCAATGCTCTGTTCGTCGCCGATATCTGCGAGCACGCTGTGAAAAACGGGCACCATGCTGCCGTCCGCAGCCGGAATATGCAGGCCGCAGGCAGCCATTATGCAGAGAAGCCCTAGTGTCTTGAGGGACACGGTTTTGCCGCCGGTGTTTGGCCCGGTTATGACAAGGGTATCGAATTCTCCTCCCAGTTCGATAGTAATCGGGACTGCGCTTTCCTTCGGAAGCAGCGGATGGCGTGCTTTTCTGAGATTAACGCGCCTTTCCGAAATCACCGGCTCCTGACAGTCCAGCTTATAGCTCAGCTTTGCCCTCGCGAAGATGCAGTCGATCTCGACAAGAACATTGAAGTCTCGGATTATATCCTCCGCATGATTGCCGCATTCGGCGGAAAGCTCCATCAGTATGCGCTCAATCTCGATCTTTTCCTTCGCATACAGCTCGCGCAGCTCATTGTTAGCCTTGACCGCCGCCATGGGTTCGACGAAAAGCGTCGCCCCGCTAGAGGAAATGTCGTGGACTAGTCCGGGGATCATTCCCTTGTGGTCAGCCTTGACGGGAACGACATAACGTTCTGAGCGCGTCGTTATGATCGGCTCCTGCAGCGCTTTGGCGTAGGCCGGGGACGAGATGATCTTTTGCAGCGCCTCGCGCACTCTTGCCGCCGCGGCCCTCATCAGGCGGCGGATGTTCGCGAGCTCAGGGCTTGCCGCGTCCGCGATTTCATCCTCCCCAACTATGCATGTCGTGATTTTTTCCTCAAGGTATTTGTTCGCCATAAGCGATGAAAACAGAAAGTCGATATCGCTCCTGCCGCAGCTTTCGCCGCCCGCATAGGCTCTTACCGTGCGTGCAGACTGAAGCACGCCCGCGATATCCATGAGCTCGCGCGTGTTCAACATCCCGCCGATGTTCGCGCGCGAAAGGGACGAGCGCACATCCTTAACGCCGCCGAAGGATGGGCTGCCCTTCAGTACCATCATGGCTTTGGCGGCACTAGTTTCGCCTAATCTGCGCTTCACCTCGTATTCGCTGTCCGACGGGCGCAGAGAAAGAACCCTTTCCTTCGCGGGAGCGCTTACGGCTTCGTTCGAAAGAAGCTCGAGCACCGCAGGAAGCTCAAGGGTTCTGACTGATTTTTCGTATAGTTCCGTCATATATTTCTCCGTTGTAAGGTATCAGTTGTTATTTAACGCTTTTCCAGTAGTCGAGCGAAGAAAATCTCCGCTCGAGCTGTGACTGCGCAAAGGCTTCGCAGACAGCATGCAGCCGCTTTGCGGCATCGCCGCTCAGCGCAAAAGAAAATATTTTTTTGCTTTCAGCGCCGGAAATATGCCGCATCGCCGCAAGAGACGCACTGTCAAGAGGAAAGGTCTCTCCATATTTCCCGCTCCGGCACTTTCCGCAGAGAACCGTTCCGCCGACCGTGCTGAATACGGGTGCCTCCATCTCTTCCCTTCCGCAGGCAGGGCAGGCATCGAGCACCGGTTCGTAGCCCGAAAGACACATCAGCCGCAGCTCAAAGACCGCCTTGATATGTTCAGGAGGATAAAGCCCGCTCGAAAGCGCATAAAGGCTGTTCAGTCCCAGACGCAGGACCTCGGGATTCGGGCTGTCTTCATCCGAAACCGCCTCCAGCAGCTCAGCAAAATACATACCGAGCGAAAGAAGCGCGATATCCTCGCGCAGGCCGAGGAACTGCTCAAGCGTCAGCGCTTCGTCAACGTACCATTTTCCCCTGTTCTCAAAAAGCGTCATCTCCGAAAAGGTCAAAAGCTGACACGCAGCGGCAATTCTGCTGCCCCTGCGCATCACGCCCCTTGCGGAAACGGTCAACTTTCCTTCATCCTCCGTCAAAACGGTGAGTATCTTGTCCGCTTCCTTATATTTTGTTTCTCTCAGTACAAGCGCTCTCGTCGTTTTATACATATTATGTAAACCTTAGCCGCATCGACCCGTGATCATTCATTTTTTCGTGTACCCGCATGGGTTAGAAAAACGACACCGAACATCCGCGTTGCGGGACACTTAAGTCTCGCTTGCAGAGTCCATCACGGGCCGACGCGGCCTTCCTCAAAAACGGATACGGGGTTTCTCGCCCGTTCCGCTAAAGGCGAGTGTATCCCCGGGGGGATTATCGGGCTTATATTTCTTTTCTTTTAAGGCTGACCTGTAGAGCAGGTAGCAGAACGGTTCGCCCGTCTCACAAAACATTCCCCAAAGATTTGAGTCTTTCATTAAAGACTTCACCTCGCCGAACTTAGTATGTCCCACGGCAAAGTCAGATATGAATAAAAATGCTTCGGTAATTTTTGCTCCGATTTTCAATTTTTGAAAATTCAATCCTTATATCCGAAGTTTCTCAGAAGGTTATCGCTGTCGCGCCAGTTATCCTTGACCTTAACCCAGGTCTGCAAAAACACCTTAGTACCCATGAACCGCTCGATATCCGTACGAGCAAGGCCGCCGATTCTCTTGAGCATCTCGCCGTTTTTGCCGATGATAATGCCCTTGTGGCTGTCCTTTTCGCAGTAAATTGTAACGTCAAGATCAATAATCTCGGTGCCCTCGCGCTCGGAGAATCTTGTTACAACCACAGCCGTGCCGTGCGGAATCTCCTTGTCGAGGCAGTAGAGCAGTTTCTCGCGCACGATTTCGGCGCAAACCTGCCTTTCAGGCTGGTCGGTCACCATATCCTCGGGGAAGAGCTTCGGTCCGGGCTTCGCATATTTTTCAAGCTGACGCATCAGTTCCTCCGTACCGTCGCGGTTCTTAGCGCTGATCGGAATGACAGCGTCAAAGTCATAGATCTGTGCATAGGCTGCGATAACCGCGAGGAGCTGCTCCTTCGGTACTGTGTCAATTTTGTTGATGACGAGGACCGACGGACACTTGCTTCCCTTGATCTTTTCAATCAGTTCCGTTTCCTGCGGACCAGCGGACGGTATCGGCTCGACCATGAGGACGATAGCATCCACATCAGCGACGCTCTCCGATACGACCTTCACCATGTAGTCTCCCAGCTTCGTTCTCGGCCTGTGGAAGCCCGGCGTGTCCATCAGGACAATTTGAGTGTCGCCACGGTTAATTATCGCGCAGATGCGGTTGCGCGTCGTCTGCGGCTTATTTGAAACTATTGCTATCTTTTCACCGACAAGAGTATTTGTAAGAGTGGACTTACCGACGTTCGGACGACCGACTATTGTTATCATTGCAGATTTTGTCTTATCTTTTGTATTCATTTCCGTTCTCTCTTTCCGCCCCTCACGAAAACGGCGAGGGGTATCAGCGTAAATATTATAACCAGCGAGGACGCGGTGTGTTCTTTGAAATACTCCATTGCCGTATTTACTTTTTCCGCACGGAAGAACACAAGCCCGCCGACGATTGCCGAAGCAATCGCCGCGCAGAGTACCGCGCCCGCCGAAGCATCCTTTGCAATTCTTATACCCTCGGATTTTTCGGGATGCATCGTGTCGCAGAGGCTCTCAAGCGCGGTGTTAAGACATTCCAGCGCCATAACTAGGCCGATGCAGATGAGCACCGCCACCCATTCCGAAGCCGAAATATGCGTCACGAACCCGGCAATTATGACATAAAACGCGAAACACAGATGTATCCGCATGTTGCGCTCGTTTTTGATCGTGTCAAAGATACCTCGAAAAGCAAATCCAAAGCTTTTCATTTCTCTTTCACGCCCTCTATTTGCGCCATGATTTCTTTCTCTCGTTCGCGCATCTGCTTTTTCATTGCTCCCTCGTCGACATGGTCATAGCCAAGAAGGTGAAGCACACTGTGGACGGTTAAGTATTGTATCTCGCGCTGTATGCCGTGTCCGAATTCCTCGCCCTGCGCGGCGGCGCGTTCGAGCGAAAGCGCCATATCGCCGAGGACGATGTCCCCCGTTTCGGGATTACGCTCTGCGTTTTCGGGACCGAAGGAACCGGAGGCAAATTCGTTCGCGGGGAATGAGAGCACATCCGTCGCACTGTCGACATTCCTGAATTCGCGGTTGAGCTTTCTTATTCCTTCGTTATCCGTTAGCAGGACACTGACCTCGCAGGGAAATTCGATGCGTTCAGCTTCAAGGGCGGCGTTAACCGCCTTTTCTATCCAGCTTTTCGCCGAGGGCTGGCCCAGACCGCGTTTTTCGCGCGAAAGATATATTCTATGTTTCATAAAGATCACTGAGCTTTCTTTTTATATGTTTTCTGCGGCGCTTTTCCTGAAATTGCGGTCTTCGGCAAGCCTTGTGCACGCTTCTTATCGTGCTCCTCATACGCCTCAATTATCCTTTGCACCAACACATGGCGAACAACGTCCGCACCCGTCAGTTTGCAGATTCTGATGTCCTCGATATCCTGAAGGACCTTCATAGCTTCCTTAAGCCCGCTCTGCTTGTCCCCTGGCAGGTCAATCTGTGTTATATCGCCCGTAATGACGACCTTCGAGCCGAAGCCTATACGGGTCAGGAACATTTTCATCTGCTCGGGAGACGTATTCTGCGCCTCGTCAAGGATAATAAAGCTGTCGTCCAGCGTCCTGCCGCGCATATAGGCAAGGGGCGCAACCTCAATGTTCCCGCGCTCCAGATATTTGGTATAAGTCTCCGAGCCGAGCATATCGAACAGCGCGTCGTAAAGCGGGCGCAGATAGGGATCGACC
>JAJUHD010000136.1 GCA_029268085.1 Bacillota bacterium
ACAAAAAACGAAGGGGATGATTCCATTGGGCTTTTAAGGCGATATATGTTCATTTGTTGCAAAACAGTGATTTAATCATGAATGGAGGTTTATCATGAAAAAGATCATAAGTCTTATCATGGCAATGTGCATGGTTTTTGCCTTTGCAAGCACAGTTTCTGCATCTACGGCAGCAATTGGTTCTGTTAAAGCCACTGCGTCTTTTTCGTACACACAGCCAACCTTTACTGCTGGTGAGGTTTATAATGATTCTATTTGTTCCGACGATTCCGATGCAGAAGTAACAGAACAACCAATAACGGAAGACGACCTTGCTTCTGATTTTTCCACTATGGTAAAGGGCGCCCCTCCGGCTGAAGTTAATTATACGCTAATTCCGGCCTACCGTTTTTTATATGAGGAGGATTTGACCAATACTGATACAGACAAACCTTTCTACTGGAATGCCGTCTCTTATATATATGGAAAACATTTTATAGATGCAGGTGTGGGTGATTTTATTCCGGTTGGGGTGTATGTATCTGATGACGGAACATCTTGTTACGTCATTGATAAGAGATCAGACGGTACTTCTACGAAAACCACATACAGCATTTTGGGAGACAACAGTAAAGACTACGTGATAATTTCAGTTGACACTTACTCAGACTAATGTTTGAGCTATCCCCAATTTCCCGGAGCATGAAAGAAGCATAAATAAACGCACTTCGAAAGAACGATGGAAATGAGAACAAGCAACGGGAATAGGTATTTGTTGATCCTTCCCACAATTTCCGGATTACCGGTTATACGGGTTCATCTCCGCGCAAAGCTTGTTCTTAACAACTGAGGGGGAGAAATGTTGAGGTGAATAGAAATATATGGATAATCGGCATCATTATTGCATTTTTAGCCGTTATTTTAGCCTCATGCTCCGAAACAACCGCTGCGAGGCTGACGGACGATGAGGTTGTCGAGCTGTACAATAATGCAAGAGAAGCGTACGGCTGGTTTGATCTGACAACGATACCGTATGACAACGAAAAATACATAGAGGCCGACGGCGAAAAATACTTCGAGGTCATCCAGCTGGGCATCGCTTCAAAAAGAACGCTTGCCGATTATCTTAATAAAATTTTCGCAGACGACATAACAGAAGAATTAATGGAAACATCCTCCTATCGATATGTGGAGTGCGAAGGCAAACTATATGTCCTGCCAACGGACAGGGGGACTGACATTTTTAAAGGCGCGGAATCATATGAGGTGGTCAGGATATCGGAGAAGCAGATAAAGTTTACGGTCACAGTGGAAATATATGAGGATCCCGTGCAGAGGAATGTAACCGGATACAAACAATATGACTTCTTCCTGGAGTTTTCAGACGGCCGATGGAGATTTAAAAACTTTGAGTTGGTAAGATAAATACAGCCGAGGAACGCTGCAAGACGAGGATAAATTCATTTTTTCTGTCAGTTGCCGGAAGCAGGGATTTAAAAATTTTTTTGAAAAATATCGTTTTTCTTGTCACAAAAACCTCTTCTGATTTGTTTTATGAGTGAGAACAAAAACGAGGGGGATAATTCCGTTGGGCTTACGGGATATTGCGTTAAACATGACCAGCATAAAAAATACGCAGACTTACGCGGCTTATGTGAAACTGAGGGAAAAGAGAATTTTTTGAAATTATGAATTGTGGGAGGGTTACTGTGAAAAAATGTTTTGCGGCATTTCTTGCTGTTGTTTTGCTGATAACAGCTTTAGGCACTGTCGCATTCGGCGCCAGCAGTGAAATAACAAAAACAAATCCTCTTGATACCGGAAAGGAAATATTATATTACCTGTTCTGGACCGTTGATGATAAGTTGGAAAAGGATCTTCAGGATATGCAAACGAGCCTTGAGCTTTCTGACGAACAGATGAATTCACTAAAAAATCTGGGATTAACGGAGCATAGAAACAATACTTTGCTTAAATCGACATATTCGAGCAATACACATTCAAGCATAGCATCATTCAATTCCCAGGTTGAAAGCGCGGCCGTTGATAGAAATAAAACAATAGAGTCAATTCTAGGCGATAAATACGCTGAATTCCGGAGTTGGATCGCGTTGTGGTGGGAAACAGAACGCGAATATCGCATGAATTCTGCCGTATGTGATGTTAACTCAACTGCATCTCACTGGTACGACGAAGCAATGAACTATTGTATGGAAGCGTCATTGTTTAATGGAATTCCGGAAGAACTTATTACTCCTGATACTCGGATAACATGGGCCATTATTGCACAGGTCTTAGCAAATAGGACAGCGAATTATCGGGAGGAATACTACCAAAACCAAATAAACACTGAGGATGGACAAAATAATTCTTGGTATGCTCCTGCGTTAAAGTGGATGAATGAAATGGGTATGTCTGACGTTAATGAATCTCCGGAATCACAAATATCACGCGAGTCTGCAGTACGCCTGCTTTTTGAATACGCCTATAAAACTGAAAATGAAACAGATTATAGCATAACAGATAGTAGCAGTCATCTTAAAGATAAAGCGATCATATCAGAAACAACAAAAAGTGCAGTTTACTGGGCAGAGGAACATGGGATTATTCACGGGTACCTGGATTCATCATTTCGTCCGGATCAACAGATACTTTTTTCGGAGATGGCGCAAATGTTTTATAATGCCAAAGATTTCTTAAGCAAGAACAATATAACCGTATTGTTTTCATACTCCGTATCTGATATTGAAAAAATCGAGTTTCAAAATGGCAGTACAGGAGAACTTAAATCTTATACAAATAAAACAGAACTGAATGATATTATTGAACACCTTAATTCATTTAGATTTGATAGTTTAAAACCAGCGGGAGACGGTTGGACATATGCTATTCGCATCTGGTTTAAAGAAGAATCTGCCATGCGGCGAATCACACTGTCTCCATCCAGCGTATGCGTTGGAGGTAATTGCTATATTTCATCATCGGGGCATGACTACTTTCCGCAAGAATGGATAAAGCAATATTGCCCTTAATAATTTTGAAATGTAAATTGATATAAAATAGCACAAAAAGGTTTAATGTGTACGAAAATGACAAATAGGGTGAAAAATGTGGTCTATTATAAGAGACCAGCGTTTTGGCTTATATCTGCGGCGGCGGTTGCCGCAGTCGTAGCTACTATATTTCTGTTTGCTTATAAAACCCAGACCCTTGAGCTTCCGGAAACGGCGTCGGTTTTTACCGTAGAAATGGAACAGTTCAACGACAGGATAAGCGTCGGCCGCGTGGTTATAACCTACGCTGAGCAAATTGAAACAATTCTTTCAGCCATGGCCGGCGCGAAAAAAACGCTGAGGCATTCCGTCAATGACTATCCGGAGCAGGACAACTATCTTGTTGTAAGGCTTATTATGGAAAATGAAATGAGAACGCTGTGCCTGTATTCGGAAGGCGGCAGCGAGTACATAGAGGAGCCGTATGCCGGGATCTACAAAACTCAAGGGAATTCAAGTAAAGCATTATATCAGGTATATACAGATAACATGGAGAAAAGCAGCGGTAACGCAATCAATATCCGATGGGAGGCGCCCGGCGACGTTCCCCAGCCGGTCAGAGACTACGCTGCGGACTATGTGGGCGAGCAGGTGGAGTATTACAACAGCCTCGGTTACAACATAACCGACGCGAAGATCACTGCTATGAGCTATATGAACACAGGCACCTCAAGCCTTACCAAAGCCGTCGAGATGTGGCGGCTTGAATACCGCCTGCTGCCGGACGACGCCGGTAAAGTAGTTCTCGCGGGCGGAATGAAGATGGAGGACGGCTGGCTGACCGAATGGGGCAGCACGGGCCAGCCGCTTCTGGTGCTTGTACACGATTGGGATTCGAAATCCGAAATCTGGCGCAAGGTGGGCGTGTTCAACACGCTCGGGGTGCAGGAGGAATATCAGGGCAACTATACCGCCGCCGCGATGGCTCTATACCACGACTTCATCTCAAAAACGGGCATCGCGTGGGAGTTTAGCCCAAAAAGCTCCGTCTTCCCTGCCCTTCCAATCCGCATCGATATGCCCTTCGGCAGGGCGCATGTGTCGATTGACAGGGGAACGCTCTGGCTCAACGATGAGATGAAAACGCCGAACTATACAGACTGCGGGAAGGAAGCCGATTACCCGGCGGGCAAAGCCATCCTCTGGTCTCCTGCGGAAAGCGGCGCATTTGACAGCGGCGATGTCGCCAACGGCTGCATACTGCGTTTCGAGATAACCGCCGACGACGGTAAGGTTTATAAAGGGACGATACTCGTCGACCAGTCGGAAAAGACAGAAAACGGCGTGTGGCATTACCGCGCCGCGCTGGCGGAAACCGACGCCGGCCTGGTTCTTGCCGAAAGCGGCGAAGCCGGCGGCGGATGCGCATTGAAGCTGCCTGACGAATCTTATTCGGCAGTCAAGCTGCGGGTAGCCCTTGAGCCGCCGCTTCTTACTCCGGATATGAGCGTCGGCATCGGGGTGATTCCCGACTATGAAGGTGGCGACCTCCTGATTTTCCACGGGTATTTCGGCCTGTTCGTCTACGACCTGAAGGCAGAGAAAATCACCTTTGCCGCAGACCTGGAAAAAGCCGTGGGCACGACGGTTATTCAGGGCAGCGAGGGCGCGGCCGTGAGAGTCAGCACCGACGGGAATACCATACAGCTTTACTATTACCCCGAGCGGGGGAAGCCTAAGATGACTTATACCATCGACGCCCGGACGGGAAGCTATACCTACGGCGAATATGCGCCGATCGACCCTTGCTTTTCCCCGCCCGACGAGCTATACGAGCGGTTTTCTGGCTCCACGCTGGGAGAGCTTGCCTATACCGAAGGCCAAAAAAGCTTCCTGCTCTTTGCAAGCTGGGACTGGGCGGGCTAAGCGGCAATATATTCGCACTCTATGAACCATAGGGTGACATTTTGCGCGTATGCGTTTATGATTTTTTTGGAGGCGGTGCTATGGATTTAAAGAAAACCGGTTTGTTCATATCAGGTATGCGCAAAGAGAAATCCATGACGCAGAAGGAGTTGGCTGAAAGGCTATCCGTAACCGATAAGGCCGTATCCAGATGGGAAACGGGCAAAGGATTTCCAGATGTGTCAATCTTAAAAAAATTATCGGAGGTGCTGGGAGTGTCCATAACCGAAATTGTGAACGGCGAAAAAGCCAGGCCTGAAAACATTGGGGAGAAATCGGACAACGCAGTTATCGCGGCGTTATCTTATTCAAAGAATATGAGCAGAAAAGCAATCGGCGTCCTGCTGCTGATCTTTGGACTGGGCCTGACCGTTTGCCCCATTCTTTTTGCGGGAAGAAGCGGTTTTTCAATACTGTCGTTCTTAGGAATAGCCGCCGCTATAACGGCAATAGTCATGCTAAGCTATAGAAAGCCATTTTTTAAGGATATAGGAAAGGCTATGAAGATATCAAAGCATTCAGCCGGAATAGCATCGCTTGTTGCATTAGCCTCAGCGCTTATTTTGGAGGCGCTGCCATATGGAGCGGTTTTAATTTTTTCCTCCGGCCCCGAGAAGAGGATAAAGGAAACCTTTTCTTATTTTAGCCTAATCCCCTCTGGATATGCCAATTTTTCCCCGTTCTTAACGGCGATTCTTACGGTTTTGACCGCTGCGCTGTCGGTTGCCGCGATTATTAGGAGATTGAGAACTCCGCGGCTCCAAAACGCGGCGTTCATTTGCACTGTTATTGCGCTCATGTGTTCTGTCGCCCCATTCTTAATGTTTGGAACCGCATATATGAGCGCGGCTGGAGTTGCCATAACAATCCTGCTGCTGGCGTCTTTGATATTCCAAGCGCTTTCCAACAGAGAAGTCAAGGAGGCTGCAATGTGAGAAAGCTGCTGTTATTAATTCTCGTCATTGTTATCGCAGCGGCAGGTTGTTCGAAAGCGCAAAATGCAAACAATGTGGAAAGCAATACTTTCGACGGGTCCCCCGAGCCCGAAACGACATTATCAGGCATTGTTGAATCTACTGCGGGAAATGCAGATAATGCCGAAAACAACGCTTCGGATACATCTCCGGAGTCCGATATGACACTTTCGGGCATTATTGAAGCGTCCTCAGTTATTTGCGCCGGGAAAATTATTGACGGCAGAGATATCGATCAGAATACAAAGGCCGTTAATGTTGCAGTTACGCGTGAACTCAAGGGAGCTGTCGAGGAAACAGAAATCGAATTGTATACGCAAAAGCCGCTTCGACCAGGATATGTATACATCTTTTTCCTTTGTGAGAACAGCAAAAAATACGATATATTATCGATAGCGTCATACGACGAATATGATGGAACGATTCAATATGACGAAGCCCTTATCCTTGATGTTGATTATGAAAACATTGACAAGATTGCGGAGCTTAAAGAATATATCCGAAAAGGCAGCGTTTAACATTGGGCTTATCTCAATAAGCAATAAGGCTCAAGATTGCGTAATCAGGGAAAGCAGAGAGAAGACAAGGGAAAATCACGCTACATAAGGCGTACCCCGTATTTTGTATGAGGACTTTTCAATTGTTCAGTAGACATTCAAAAAAAACCAAGATTTGGTTTGATATCGCTGGCATCCTCCGGAGGTTTTCCTGGGGATGTCTTTTTCTGTCATGGCATTATTTTTGTGCGAATTGGCTTTTACCACAGCCGCATAAAAGTGCACAAATCATTGTCACAAAATGCCTCTTCATTTTGTTTTTATTGATAGAGAGAAATATCTGTTGTTAGCTATAGGCTATTTCCCTGCTGAATCTTTTAATAAAATGCAACAATGCCAGTTAAATCGAAGGGCGGTAATCACGTTGCACTGCATAAAGGCGGGAGTGTTCTTGATAAAAAACAAAATAAACAACCAAAAGAAAAATTCGGCATGACAACACCTGCCGGACTTAAATCATAACTTAGCGTATGGCGGGTGCTGCCGTGTAAGTTGGAGCTGACGAGGTTGATATTGTATGGCCATGACTTCATGCAATATCAAGCGGTTCTCTGCCAATATACATA
>JAJUHD010000137.1 GCA_029268085.1 Bacillota bacterium
ATGTATTGCCTGGCAGTCTCGCCGCCGGGCGTTGAAAGCTGGTCGTAAAAAAACCTTGCCGCGTCGCGGTTTAGCTGGAGCATCCGTTCACGGCGGGAGTAGTTTTCGTCCTTTTCATCCTCGGGAACCACCATTCCCGCACGCCTCGCGAGAAAACGCACCGCCTCGGGATAGGATAGGTTTTCGATCTCCATGATGAAATTGATTACCGAGCCGCCCTTGCCACAGCCAAAGCAGTGATAGATCTGTTTATCGGGCGCGACAGAAAATGACGGCGTCTTTTCACTGTGAAACGGGCAGAGCCCGAAAAGGTTGCTGCCGCTCTTCTTTGTAAGCCTGACGTATTGGGAAACGACATCGGTTATATCGCTGCGCTCGATTAATTCCCTGATAAAACTTTCGGGAAAAGCCATATCGTCGCCTCCGTTTCCTGAAAATCTTTCCTCTCCCCTATTTCACATGCCACGCAGCAGGAATATAAATGTTGCTGAACGTATAAACGGCATAGTCGTCGGTCATTCCTGAAATATAGTCGCATACAGCGCGTTCCAAGCCCTCCGAATCGGCTATGCGTCTGTAGTCTCCGGAAAGCTTTTCGGGGCTCTTTATATAATACTCCCAGATGGCCCCGAGAATGTTCGATACTTTTGCCTCCTCGCCTTTAGCCTTCGGATTCCGGTAGACCTGTTCGAAAAGGAAATTGTGGAACACATCAACCGCTTTTGCCATTTCGTCGGACATTTTAATTTCGCCCTTCGCGCTCGCTGCGATAATGTCTCTGATTATCGCGTCAATCCTTGTGCTGTGCCTCTCCCCGATGCGTTCGCGCACGAGCTGGGGAATATCGTCCGCCGTCAGAATTCCCGCGCGTATAGCGTCGTCCACGTCGTGATTTATATAAGCAATCCGGTCTGCAAGACGGACGGCGGTCGCCTCTGCCGTATCGTCTGGAGCGCCCGTGGTGTGGTTCAGTATGCCCATTCGCGTCTCATGGCAGAGGTTCAGCCCTTTACCCGATTTTTCAAGCCTGTCCACCACGCGCAGGCTCTGCTCGTAGTGTTTGAAGCCGCAGGAGCAGATATTGTTCAAAGCCCTCTCGCCTGCATGGCCGAAAGGAGTGTGCCCCAAATCATGACCAAGTCCGATCGCCTCAGTCAGATCCTCATTGAGCATAAGCGCGCGGGAGATCGTCCTTGCGATGCGCGTAACCTCGAGAGTATGGGTCAGGCGCGTACGGTAATGGTCGCCCTCCGGCTGAAGAAAGACCTGTGTCTTGTGCTTCAGGCGGCGGAAGGATTTAGAGTATGTGATCCTGTCTATATCGCGCTGAAAGCAGGTGCGGACCTCATCCGGTTCTTCAGGCAGAGCACGCCCCTTCGAGCTTTCCGCAAGCACACCGTGCTCGGAGATCATAAGGCGTTCAAGCTGTTCGCGTCTTTCTCTGGGGTTCGGCAAAGAAGGTCACCTCCGGAAACTTGGGGGATGTACGAAACAGTCTAAACATCTTATACGACATTGCCTCCCATTTCCCTCTTTTTTTATTATTATTTTTCTAGGAATTAATTCGGTTTTTTCTCCATTTATAAAATTAAGCGGCGCCGCATCAGCGGTACCGCCTTTACTGTATTTGCAGCATGTCATCTGATTCTTACACCTAGGAACGCGCACCCCGCATCTTCAACCTCTATCCTGCCGTTCGAGACGTCCGTAAGCTTTAGCGAAAACGCCTCTGATCTATCCTCCCGGACAAGTGCCTCTATGTCTACGCCGGTTCCAAAATCCGTATTCTGCGTTACGGCTTCGAAGTCTTCAAGCAGCCGCTTTGCCCTGTCGTAGAATCCGTAATCACAGAATATCCTAAACCGTCTCCATTCCGCCATCTGAGATATTCCGGCGGCATCTAGAGCCATTTTTGCCGCTTTGGAATATGCGCGCACAAGGCCGCCCGCTCCCAGCAGGGTCCCGCCGAAATAACGAGTAACGACGCAGCATACGTTTTTGATGTTCTCAGAGGCGAAGACGTTCAGTGTCGGCATGCCGGATGTCCCGCTCGGTTCGCCATCGTCGGAATATCTAGTTATGTTATTGCCGCGGATGATGTAGGCATAAACATTATGTGTCGCGTCGCGGTGTTTTTCCCGCGTTTCGCGTATTTTCTCGATCGCCTCTTCCTCCGTGTCCGTCCTCCAGACTCTTCCGATGAAGCGGGAATGCTTCTCGGTAAATTCCGCCTCACCGTCTCCCGCAGGCACAAGATATGTTGTCATCCGTTCCTCCTCAATTCGGATCGCCGTACGCTTCCGTGTTCTGTCCGTCTTTTACAACGAATAATCGCACTCTCCCCCAGAGCTCCGGTCTGATAACTGCGCCGACTCTGATACCGTTTTCCTCGTACTCCTGCGATGTTACGGCACCCTCGCGGTGCAGGAGTTCCAGAACCCCCGCCTCCGTATAGGGCAGGAGCAGCTCGACGCTTCTCTTTCCGCTTTCGAGCAGCGTTGAAAGAGCTGCGAGCAGTTCCGCCGTTCCCTCGCCGGTTTTCGCCGAGATGCAGACGATATTTTCCCCGTGCGGAAGTTCTCCCGAATAGGCGTCGCATTTATTGAAAACTTTGATGCATGGAGTCTTTGAAGCGCCGAGCTGGTTAATCAGATCATCGACAATCTTAGCCTGTTCCTCCCATGTGGGGCTTGAAATGTCGATGACATGCAGCAAAACATCAGCATAAGCGAGTTCTTCAAGTGTTGCTTTAAAGGCCTCTATCAGATGTGTCGGAAGCTTTCTTATAAAACCAACCGTATCTGAGAGCAAAACCTCCTGCGTCTCGCTGATATTCGTGCGCCTCGTCGTAGTGTCGAGCGTATCGAAAAGCCTGTTGTTTGCGGGTATATCCGCCCCCGTCAGGCAGTTCAAAAGCGTTGATTTTCCTGCGTTCGTATAGCCGACGAGTGCAACCACGGGCATCGCGTTTTTTTCACGTCTGCGCCGCTGTGTACCGCGCACGCGCCGCACCTCCTCAAGCTCCTCGCGCAGCTTCTGGATCTTCCGCCTTATGTGCCGGCGGTCGGTCTCAAGCTGAGTCTCGCCCGGTCCGCGAGTTCCGATAGGAGACGACCCGCCCGCAGCGGTTTGCCGCACAAGGTGCGTCCACATCCCCGTCAGGCGCGGCAGCAGGTATTCGTACTGAGCAAGTTCGACCTGAAGCTGGCCTTCCTTGGTCTGTGCGCGCTGTGCGAAAATGTCAAGGATCAGTCCGCTCCTGTCAAGAACCTTGACTCCAAGATCCTCTGAAAGCACGCGCATCTGCGAGGGCGAAAGTTCATTGTCGAAGACTGCGAGGTCGCAGGCATAGTTATCGACAAGCTCCTTCATCTCTTTAACCTTACCGTCGCCAATGAAGCTGCGCGCATCCGGCGCAGCCCTGTTCTGAAGGACATAGGCAACCGCCTCGCCGCCCGCGGTCTCAACCAGCGCTTTAAGTTCCTCCATGCTTATCTCAGTGGATCTTTCATCCTCCGCCATCGTATTTGCGGATAGCCCCGCCAGAACCGCTCTTTCTTTTCTGTTTTCCATATCAAGCCTCCGCAGAGCACAGTTTCAAGTTGAAATTCCAGCATTCTGTAAATTATTATACACAAATCGGCCGAAACGGTCAACGGAGTGTTAATTAAACACTAAAGCCTCTGTTAGTTTTCATTTTTTTGCAGTCAAAAACGCATAAAAATACAAAATTCCGATTTTTTGCTTGTGATATCACAAAAAATATGTTACGTTCTTTAACAGTGTAATGTGATTGCACTTTAAGAGAGGTAATTTATTACTGGAGGATTTTTTTAATGAGCGGTGACATAGTACAGATTTCTATCGCAATGGGCGTATACATGCTCGCAGTAATAGGGATTGGCCTATTCTTTGCAAAGCGGGCCAACCAAAACTCGGATAACTATTTTCTCGGCGGCAGGACTCTCGGCCCATGGATTGCGGCGATGAGCGCGGAGGCCTCAGATATGAGCGGTTGGCTGCTAATGGGCTTGCCCGGCGTTGCCTATTGGTGCGGTCTGGCCGACGCCGCATGGACGGCTATCGGCCTTGCTGCCGGTACATATCTAAACTGGCTTCTCGTTTCAAAGCGTCTGCGCCGGTATTCGGCTGTAGCAAATAATTCAATCACAATACCGGACTTTTTCTCAAACCGTTTTCATGATAAAAAGAAGATTCTTATGTCTATTGCGGCGGTCTTCATTCTAGTGTTCTTCACGGTATATGCTGCGAGCTGCTTCGTCACCTGCGGAAAACTGTTTTCCACTCTGTTTGGCTTCTCCTATACCAGCATGATGATAGCGGGTGCGGTCTTCGTGGTTATTTATACCTTTTTAGGCGGTTTCCTTGCGGAAAGCACTTCAGATTTTATGCAGAGCGTTATCATGATTATTGCTCTTCTCTCCGTTGTTGTGGTCTCGACTGTAGCGGCCGGCGGTTCTGCGCAGGTTATCGAAAACATTAAAGCCATCCCGGGTTTCTTTGAGTTTTTCGGTATTGCGTCGCCCACAGTCGCTGACGGCGTTCAGCAGACGGCAAACGGCAAGGCTCTCTTCGGCGAGGCGGGAAGCTACGGTCTGCTCACCATCCTCTCGACGCTTTCCTGGGGCCTCGGTTATTTCGGAATGCCTCAAGTTCTCCTGCGTTTTATGGCTATCCGTAAAGTGGGCGAACTCAATCGCTCAAGGAGGATTGCGACAACATGGGCTGTCATTTCCATGGCCGCGGCAGTACTCATCGGACTTGTCGGCAGAGTGCTTTATCCGACCGATCTTGTAACTTCAGGTCAGGCGGAAAGCATCTTCATTCTGGTTTCGACAAGGCTGCTGCCCCCGCTGCTGGCAGGACTTGCCATGGCGGGCATCATCGCCGCTACGATCAGCTCTTCCGATTCTTACTTGTTAATCGCCTCTTCGGCGTTCTCCAAAAACCTGTTTCAGGGCGTCTTCAAGAAGAACGCCACGGATAAACAGGTCATGGCCGTATCGCGCATCGTTCTCATAATTATAGCCGTTATAGGCGTGTTTATCGCAAATGACGAAAACAGTGTCATCTTCAAAATTGTCTCATTTGCGTGGGCGGGCTTCGGAGCCACCTTCGGCCCGATCATGCTGTTCTCCCTGTTCTGGAAGCGCACGACGATACAGGGCGCCGTCTCGGGTATGCTCGCCGGCGGAATCAGCGTTTTTGTCTGGAAGCTCCTCATCAAGCCCATGGGCGGCGTGCTTGGCATCTATGAGCTTCTCCCCGCCTTCCTTGTCTCCTGCGTCTTCATCGTCGTCGTTTCACTGCTTACCAAGGAGCCTTCCGCGGAAATTCAGGATGAGTTTGAGAAGGCAAAAAACTACGAATATTGATAGAATTTCGTTTGCAAATTAAAATAAAAAGGGTTATAATTGCATAAATCGAGCAGCCAAAGCGCGTAAGTCCGGATTTCGGGCTTACGCGCTTTTTATCGCTGTATTTTTGAATACTATCGGAGGAAAGTATGCCCAAAACAAAGATTCAAAAAAATATCTTTTCAGTTCTTATGGCGTTTATGATGGTCTATGGAATGGAGGTCTATAATCACGCTATTATTAACAAAAAGCTGACGAATGAGCTTTTTATGCTGCCGGCTGTTCAGCTTGTGCTGCTGATGCTGACCGTCATCGTCCTTGAGAGCTTCATCGGAGGCCCACTGGCAAGAAAGCTTGCGTTCAGGCTGGTCGATCTTGAAAAGGACAAACCGATCACGGTTATCCTAAAAGTTCAGACCATGACGGTATGTATCATGTGCCCCATCATGAGTCTGGTTGCGGCCATTGTATTTAAAGGAGGCTTTAGTCCGCGGCTTCTCGAAAAATGGGCGCAAACCGTAGCCATAAACTTCCCGATGGCCTTCTGCTGGCAGGTATTTGTCGCGGGGCCTTTGGTACGCCTGAGCGTTCGCAGTATCGCCAAAGTGCTGAAAATTTGAAGCGGCTGAAATTTAGGTCGAAATTCCTACTTACATCAGTTTTAAAAAAAGCGGTAAAATGTATAAGGTAAACAAAGCCGGACTCGGCTCTGCTCGCCTTTTAACAGCGCGTGGTTCTTACGAACATAAGTCCGGTTTTAGGAACAACGCCTTTAATTTTCACATGACAACACGGGAGGTTTAAAAATGGCGGTTCTCCGCTTCTCAAATGTGGAATTCTTGTCACTGCCAGATTGCAATTGGCTGCTTGAAAACGGAAAGTGCAGGCGGCTCAGCACTCCAAAATGCAACGGTGAAGAATGCCCCTATTATAAGAAAAAAAGCAGCTTTTTTAAAGCACAGGAACGCCTGTGCTCTCTTGACGAGCAAACGCAGGAGCGTATAGCGAAAAAATATTACAGCGGTTTTCGCCCTTGGGCGGGTTCCGGTACGGCTTCGAGGAGGTAGAGGATTGTTCAGCGTCGGTGATTTTATAATTTACGGAAGTATGGGCGTATGTGAGGTAACAGAGATAACAGGCTCTATTCAGCCGGGTATGGACAAGGAGCGGGCCTGCTATATTCTCAAGCCCCTGTATCAAAACTGCGTTATAACCACGCCTGTTGAAACTGCAAAAGTATTTATGCGTCCCGTCATCTCAAGGGAAGAGGCGGAACGCTTGATCGACATGATTCCCTCAATCCATACCGAAGCCTATCTGACCCGCGATCTGAGGCAGCTTGAGGATCACTACAAGTCTTTTATAAAAACTCACTGCTGCAAAGATCTAATTGAGCTTTCGATGTCTATTTATATGAAAAAGCAGCTTTTCAATCAGCAAAAACGCAAATTTGGTGCGGTGGACGAAAAATACATGAAACGTGCCGAGGAACTGCTTTTTGGCGAACTTTCCGCCGTTCTTGGCATAGGCAGGGATGATATTCCCTATTACATTGAAGCAAGGGTGAAAGGAGCATCTAAGTCAGAATAATATTATAGGGTCGTTCTAAATAGG
>JAJUHD010000138.1 GCA_029268085.1 Bacillota bacterium
ACTCTCGGTATAAACCTCCAGCGCCGCAGCAGGGAGGCGGCCAAAGCTGAGGAAGCGCTGCCAAAGCAGATTGAAGAAGTCACAAGCGAGGTCAGCTACTACAAGAACCTTGATAATATTTACGGCCTGCTGAGCGTTGACACGATAGGCGTGGAGGTCGGATACAGCCTGCTGCCGCTTGTGGATGAAAAGAGCGGAGGAAATTTCCTTGACCGCATCGTTATGCTCAGAAAACAGTTTGCCGATGAGATGGGAATGGTTATTCCATCTATACGGCTCAAGGACAGCAGCCGACTTAACCCCAATCAATATGAAATACTGCTGAGAGGGGAATCGATTGCCGTTGCAGAGGTGCTGGTCGATCATTATCTCGGCTTGATACCTGACGAACTTGCTCCGGAAAACGCGGTGGACGGCATAGAGACCATTGAACCGGCTTTCGGTATGCCGGCTGTCTGGATCAGTGAAGACAACAGGCTTCGCGCAGAAATGAACGGATATACCCTTATCGACCCAACATCGGTGATAATCACGCATCTGTCCGAAATAATCAAGCGTCATGCACATGAGCTGCTGAGCAGGCAGGAGATCAAGCATATGCTCGATAACCTGAAAAAGCAAGGCGGAAGCATCGTTGATGATACGATTCCCTCGCTGGTGTCGATAAGCGATCTTCAGCATGTATTGAAGAACCTGCTTCGTGAAGGCATTCCGATACTTGACATGGAGCTGATACTCGAAACGATGTCCGACTACGCGCCCACGGTCAAAGACTCCGATATGCTTACAGAATATGTCAGACAAGCCTTGAAGCGTACAATAACAAGCCGATTCTCCGCTGGCGGACATATGAAGGTTCTGACGCTCGATGTCGAGATCGAGAATGCAATTCTGAAGAACATAAAGCGCACCGAAGGGGGCGCATATCTTACGCTGGAACCGGATATGATTCAGAGAATCATGGCGGGAACAAAGGAACAGATCGAAAAAATGCGAAAGCTTGTCCAGGAGCCTATAATTTTGACATCGCCGGTTGTCCGGGTATATTTCAAAAAGCTGCTGGATCAGTTTTATCCGAAGGTTACGGTCTTGTCTTTTAACGACCTGGACCCTTCTGTTCAGGTACAGTCTTTAGGAGTAATAAAGATGTAAGCTGGCTATCTCTCTTAGGAGGCAGATATGTCTAATAACGAAAGCAGATTAATCAAAGAGAAAAAGCTGGAAGACCCGGAGAAGGTAATGCTCCGATATAAGGAAACGGGTGATGTTGAGCTGCGAAATCAGCTTGTAATGCACTATTTGCAGTATGTAAATATTGCTATTTACAGCATGCGTTCCATTTTGCTTTCAAATATACCCTATGATGATTTTTTCAATCAAGGGATCATTGCCCTGATCGATTGCATCGAGCGCTATGACCCCTCCCGGGGGGCGAGCTTCGACACCTATAGCTACATGGGGATAAGAGGCTCGGTGCTCAAATATCTGCGCAAGCAAAACTGGCTGCCGAACCGTGTCTGGGAAGCCAGAAAGAAAATTACGCAGGGAAGGTTCGACCTTGAGCAGACATTATTGCGGGAACCGACAGATAAAGAGCTTGCCGAATACCTCGAAATGACAGAAAAACAGCTAAATAATTTAATTTCTGAAATTACTGTTGTCGAAACTGTTTCATTTGAGGAGCTTTTGGAGAATACATATGGTAGTATAACAGAAAACACAGGATTAATATCCGACATTGATATTTCCGAAAGACTGCTTCAGCAGGAATTGCTTGAAGCACTTGCCGAAGCCATTGACAGGCTGCCTCCAAAGCAAAAACAGGTGATTTCGCTTTATTACTATGAAAATCTGAATTTGCGTGAGATAGGCGAGGTTCTTGAAGTTTCTCAGCAGCGTGTTTCGCAAATCAGAAGCAAGGCGCTTGAAGCCTTAACCGAAGCGATGAAAGACTTCGGGGCAAGGGTCAAATAAACTGATAGGGGGCGGTACTATTTTAAGCGGTTACTATACGATAGCATCCGGTATGATGACTAACCAGAAAAATATTGACATCATAGGAAATAACCTGTTGAATTCGGAGACTGCGGGATATCGTGCCGAAAGAGCGCTGTATTCGGCTTTTGAAATGCAAATGATGACGGTCACCGATGACTCGGGACGGAAGGTTTTGGGAGACGGCATCGGTTTGCCGGTTTCCGTTATTGAAAAAGAACAAACGATGTTTCAGCCGGGAACGATCGAATCTACAGACCGCAGTCTTGACGTAGCCATCAACGGCGAAGGATTTTTTAATGTTACGGGGGAAGACGGCAAGATATATCTTACCCGCAACGGCGGATTTGATCTTGATACGGAGGGATATTTGGTTTTGCCCGGAATCGGCCGCGTATTGGGTACGAACGGATATATCAGAGCGACGAGATCGGACATACAGATAGCGGAAGACGGAACCGTGTCCAGCGCAGCAGGAGCTTACCTTGGGAAAATTTTGGTTTCAGCACCGACAGACTATACAACGCTTGAGAGAACTGAAACCGGCATGTTCACTACTGCGGCCGCAACACCGGCATCAACAAATTATTCGCTTATTCAGAACAGCCTTGAGAAATCAAATGTAAACCAGAACATGGAATACACTTATCTTATCGCCGCGCAAAGGGCGTTTCAGGGCTGCAGCTCGGCATTATCTACGATCGATTCCATCAACCGCAAGGCCGCGCAGCAACTGGCGGCGGTATAGGAGGCAATGCTATAATGAGACCGGCATTTTATACAGGAGCATCAGGTCTGGTAGCTTTTCAGGAAACCCTGAACGTTATCGGAAATAATATTGCAAACTGCAATACCGTCGGCTACAAAGCCCAGAAAACATCCTTCAATCAGCTTTTATCGACGGAGATGGAGTCAAATTCCGATGAACCGCTTCTTGTGGGTAACGGTGTTAGAACTGTGTCTTCCGGCCTTAATGCCGATTCCGGTAATCCAGTCAGTTCGCAGGGAGCCCTTGATCTCGCAATATCCGGAAACGGATGGTTTGCCGTCAACAACAACGGACGGAGAGAATATACAAGGGATGGCAGCTTTTCCATAAGCATGTCCGGAAGCACCGCATATCTTGTTAACCAGAACGGGGCATATGTACTCGATTCATATGGAAACCAGATATATTCCGTGATAGACTCAAAGACCAACACTGTTGATTTTAATGCAATGCTTGATAAAGTCGGTGTTTTTACCTTTCCGTATCCCGAAGCGCTTACGCCCGCTTCATCAAACTGCTATTTGGCCAATACCTATACCGGAACGGCTGCGATTGCATCTAAGAATGAATATACCGTTTTAAAGGGTTGTCTTGAGCAGTCGGACGTATCTCTGGCTGATGAAATGGTGGCGCTTATCATAGCGCAGAGAGGGTATCAGATGAGCGCCCGTGTTGTTCAGACCGCGGACGAGGTTGAACAGACCGTAAATTCTCTCAGAGGCTAGTATCAAATAACAAACGGTCCGCGGCTCGAAGCGAGCAAACGGACGCTGGAGTGTATATATGTCTTTAAAAGATTACAGCGATTTAAATGAATACCAGCTTGACGCACTGAGGGAAATCGGAAATATCGGCTCTGGCAATGCCGCTACGGCCCTTTCAGCTATGCTTGAAAGGACTGTCAGCATTAATGTACCGACAATCAAGGTTCTTGACTATAATACGGTGGTTGAAAGCCTCGGAGGGCCGGAGACGATTCTTCTGGGTATTCTGCTCGGTCTGGACGGCGACGTTCACGGAATGATGATGTTTTTGCTTAATAAGGAGTTTGCGCATACTGTTTTAAACTCCCTTTTAGGTACGGATTTCAGTGAGATGAACAATCTTGATGACATGAGCCAGAGCGCGATACTGGAAGTCGGGAATATTATGGCGGCTTCATATGTCAATGCGATCGCCTCGCTGACAGGGCTGAAAATAGATATTTCCGTGCCGAATATGTGCTTTGATATGGCCGGCGCCATGCTGAGCGTCCCTGCAATTTATTATGCCAATATTAGTGATAAAATCATTTTGATCGAGGACGAGTTCGGCCATGTTAACAGAGATATGTCCAGCCACATCCTAATGATCCCCGAAGTTGAAAGCCTGCAGAAAATTATGGAGAGCCTGGGACTGGATTCATGAGCAAGACAATAGTAGTTGGTATATCAGATCTTAATGTTGCTCGAAAAGGCGATATTCTCGTTACATATGCGTTGGGATCATGCGTAGGCATCTGCCTGTTTGACCCGATCGCAAAAATAGCGGGTTTATCCCATATTATGCTGCCGTCATTTTCAGACTTTTCCAATTCCAATGCAGTACGCGAAAAATTTGCTGATACGGCGATAGAGATTCTTGTGCAGAAAATGCTTAATGCAGGCGCAATGAAAGTCCGCATCAGGGCAAAAATAGCCGGCGGCGCGCAAATGTTCAATAATTTGAACAATATGTCTTTGGCTGGTATCGGTGAACGGAATGTGCTTGCGGTGAAACAGGAGCTGATGAGACTGAGAATTCCGATCGTCGCGGAAGATACGGGAAAGGATTACGGAAGAACCGTGTTTTTCGATTCTGACGAAGGCATTATGAAAGTTAAGTCTGTGAATAAGGGAGAATGGTCATTCTAATATTTGGATGATACTGCAATTATCAGGCATATTATGAGATTATTTTGGGAAGGGTCGATTGTATATGAATGAACGCAAGCCGGAAATACTCTTGGAATCAGGCATCAATGAGCTGGAAATAATGGAGTTTACAATTGGCAGTCATCTTTTCGGAATTAATGTCGCCAAGGTTCGTGAGATTATGAAAATAGAACCATTGGTCAGCATACAAAAATCCAACGAGTTTATCGAGGGTATATTTAAACCCAGAGATAAGGTGTTGACGGTAATTAATCTTCCCGCTTATCTCGGGCTTCCGGAGTCAGAAAAACCGGAACGGGATATTTTCATAATTGCCGGTTTTAACAACAGCGAATATGCTTTCCATGTGCATACTGTCGTTGGAATAGACAGAATTTCATGTACTCAAATGAAAAAGCCCGATCCTGTTATTTTCGGCGGCAGAGAGGGTGTTGCAACCGGAATAGTCGAGCATGAGAATAAGCTCATTACCATAATCGATTTTGAGGCAATAATTACCGAGATCTGCCCTGAAAAAGGTCTGGATGTTTTGAAAATTACTGATCTCGGCAACTCCCGCCGGAATGACAAGCATATACTGATAGCCGAGGATTCGCTCCTTTTGTCAAAAATGCTTGTTGAATCGCTTCATAAAGCTGGCTATGTCAATACGATTAAAGCCAATAACGGTCAGGAAGCATGGGACTATCTGTGCGAACTGCGTGACAGCGAAGTTGATCTGGACAGCCATCTGTCTTGCATCATAACAGATATAGAAATGCCCTTAATGGACGGGCACAGACTCACAAAGCTCGTAAAAACGGATCACAAGCTAAAACATATCCCGCTTGTAATATTCTCATCGCTTATTAGTGAGGAGATGCGGATCAAGGGCAAGGAACTGGGCGCTGACGAGCAGATAACAAAGCCTGAGATCGGAGAGCTTGTCGGCATAATCGATAAACTGACGGAGTAAATAATTTGGCAAATAAACATCCGCCTTGGCAGGCGGATGTTTATTTTTGGTAGCGCACAACATTTATTCGGTTTTTTGCAAATAAAGAAGTAATTTACTGAATTTAATTCGGTTATGTACTTTAGTTTCAACAAAATAATTGAATAAATAGCAATGTCTGTAATTGTTTGCGCTTAAGATGTATAATGGCGTAGGTAAAACTGGCAACAGAAAGAAAAATGAGGTGGTATTGTGGGAAAGAAGAAAATGGGTAAAGAAAAAAAGAAATTATCATTAGGGACATTAATCCTTATTCCGGACGTTCTGATGATAATTACCGTATCTGCACTTTTTGCGGTACTTGCAGGGGTAATGTCCTATAGAAGTACATCTACCTGTCTTAAAGAATCAATGGTGCAAACGGCCGCTGTTGCCGCCCAGGCGACAAAAAACGAGGCGGTAAGGTACTATGCCCTGGCGCAGGAGATAGCCAATGACAGCGCACTTTACAGCGCCGATTCAACTGATGAGGCGAGAATCGCTTATCTGAACATGAAAGCAAATAACAGTGAGCTGGCCGGTATTAATTACTATACTACCGACGGTATCCTTATTACTGACGGTCAGGACTACTCATCCAGTGAGTTTTTCCAAAAAGCTAAAAGCGGCGAGACATATATTACGTCTCCGGAGACAGATAAAGCAACCGGTCAACTCGTTTACTATGTTTCAACTCCCGTATGGAAAGACGGGACAAGCGGTTCGTCAGTGGTCGGAGTGTTAAATTTTTTGGTCAAACAGGAAGTACTGAACGAAGTTGTCGAAAACATAAAGGTTGGAAAAAACGGCAACGCTTATATAGTTGATAAAAACGGTTATACAATAGCAGATCCCGATGTTCAGCTTGTAGCCGACAAAGAGAATATCAATGAACAGGCTAAAACAAATGAAATCCTGAAGCCTTTGGCCGCAATTATGAGCAAAGGCATGGCGGGTGAAGCGGGATTCGATAAATATACATACAAAGGTGTAAAAAAATTTGTTGCATATGCTCCTGTACCAAATACTGACGGCTGGAGCATTTTTGTCGGAGCGCCCGAATCGGAATTTACACAGGGCGTGACACAGACAATCTATATTTCAATAGCGCTTTTAATTTTCCTGCTGGTTATTGGAACGATCATCACTTTAGCCTGCGTCAAGACTCTGATCGTTCCGATTACAGTGGTCAAGAACAGATTATCAGGATTTGCAAACGGCGATTTTACGACTCCCGTTCCTGATATTAGTACGGCATCGCAAGAGCTTGACAGCTTGAA
>JAJUHD010000139.1 GCA_029268085.1 Bacillota bacterium
ATGAGCGAAGTCGCCGGACGTATGTCCGTTCAGGTCGGAGCGAACCTTTTGCAGAAGCCTAACGGCGGCATTGGAGTGCTGCTTGGAGGCGTGGCGGGAGTTTTGCCCGCAAAGGTCGTGATCATCGGCGGCGGTACGGTCGGGCTGAGCGCGGCTAAAATAGCGGTAGGCATGTGCGCTGACGTTACGATTCTGGATATCAGTCTGACCCGCCTGAGATATCTGGACGATATATTCGGCGGCCGCCTGAAAACGCTCGTCTGCAATTCCTATAATGTAGCACAGTCTGTAAAGGATGCCGATCTGCTTATCGGAGCGGTCCTCGTACCCGGAAAGTCCGCACCGAAGATAGTAACCGCCGATATGGTCAAAACCATGAAAAAGGGCGCAGTCATCGTTGACGTCGCTATTGATCAGGGCGGATCGATTGAAACAGTAGATCATGCAACGACCCATGCCGACCCCACATATGAACGCTTCGGAGTCCTACATTATTCCGTTGCCAACATGCCTGGAGCCGTTCCTAGAACCTCGACGCTTGCGCTTGAGTCCGCGACGCTTCCGTATCTGGTAAGCCTTGCTTCCAAAGGAGTATCCCGCGCGCTCCTTGAGGACGAAGCGCTTATGAAGGGGCTTAATACAGCAAAGGGCTTCATGACCTGCAAAAACGCTGCGGAAAGTCTGGGTTTGGAATACAGAGATCCCCATACCCTTGCGGAAACTCTCTGAACGGTATATTGATAATTAAAAGAGCCAAAGTCATTGCATACAATGACTTTGGCTCTCAGTTGTTTAAATAATTCGCTCTGGGAAACGCTAAAAATTATAGCCGGGTCCTCAGCCGAGCGAGTATGTCTTCCGCAATGCTGCCGAGCGGGAGCTGCTTTACGATGCCGCCAAGCTTAAAAGCTTCCATCGGCATACCATATACGACACAGCTATCCTTATCCTGCCCGATTGTGTAGCCGCCGGCATGGCGGATTTTTTTAATGCCTGCGGCTCCGTCCGAACCCATGCCGGTGAGAAGCACGGCAATGGCATTACGCCCGGCTATATCCGCAACACTGTCAAACAGAACGTTAACTGAAGGACAGTGCCCGCCGACTTTATCGCCGCTTACGCTGCGGATATAGTAACCGTTTTCGTCTTTTTTCAGAGTCATCTGATATCCGCCCGCGCCGATAATGATTTGGCCGGGAACGACCCTGTCCATGTCTTCGGCTTCCTTAACGCGCATTTTGCATATCCTGTTGAGACGATCGGCATAGAGTTTGGTAAATGTGGCCGGCATATGCTGAACTATTAAAATTGGGGGGGTCGATGCAGGCAAATCCTTTACAACCTGGATTATAGCCTCCGTTCCTCCGGTCGAAGCCCCTATGGCAATTACAGTACTGCTGCTGAAAGACAGATTCCGGCTCATGGCCGGACCTGAAACCTGAGCAGAGACTAGGCCTGCTGCGGGCACCGGAAGCGGAGCTACAATACGTCTGACATTGGCTTTTGACGCGATCTTGATTTTCTCGATCAGCTTTTCAATAAAAATCTCGGATGAGTTCGGAACACCCGCTTCAGGCTTCTTTACAAAATCAACTGCTCCAAGGCTTAACGCGTCCAATGCGTTTACCGGCAGGGCGCTGACGACAACAATAGGAAGGGGATTAGTTGGCATAACGGTTTTCAACAACTCAAAACCGTTTGCGTTGGGCATTTCTATATCAAGCGTAACGACGTCCGGCTTCAGCTCTTTGATTTTTCTCAAAGCATCTTCCACGTCGGTCGCGGTTCCGATAACCTTAAGCTCCGGGTCTTTGTTCAAAGACAGGTTCAGCTTCGTTCTGAAGACGATCGAGTCGTCAACAACCAATACATTTATCGGCATTTTTCAGGACACATCCTCATTTTTTCATCTTACGGTATATAGATGGAAACAGGTATGTATAATCATTGTCAAACCTGCTTATCGTTTCCGAATGACTTATAAAGAAGTATCCGCCTTCTGTATTGGCCTGATAAAACTTCTTGACTATTTGCTGAGCTGTGTGTGCCTTGAAGTATATCATAACATTCCGGCAGAAAATCACGTCATAATAATTTGTATACGGAAACGGATCCATCAAATTGAACCTCTTGAATGATACCATATTTCTGATATTTGATGCAACCTGAAAATTCCCGTCGGAAAGTTTTGCCATATAATTTGATTTCCATGACGCAGGCATTACGTCTAGCGAGCTTTCGGGATATACTCCTTTCGCGGCGATAGACAGCGCGTCGGTAGAAACGTCCGTTGCGGTGATCGAAACAGACCAGAGATTTCTCTTAAAACCTATCGCGCTGTCAATTGCCATTGCTATATTATAGGGTTCCTGACCGGTCGAGCATCCGGCGCTCCATATTTTTATCGTTCTCTTTTTGGCTTGCTCAAGCTCGGGGATGATATTTTTTGCAAGGTATTCGAAATGATCGTTTTCTCTTGAGAAAAATGAATAGTTCGTCGTGAGCTTATTGACTAATGCTTCAATGATTTTTGAGGTTTTATCAGTTTTTAGCATATCGATATATTGAGTGTAGCTCTGCATGCCATATGCTTTCAATTCGCTGGCAAGTCGCGCTTCAATCAAATGACGCTTCTGCGATAAATCGATTCCGTAATGCTGACTGACGAACTTTACCAAATAGTCAAATTCGCTGTCTGATAGCTTGACTATTTTGTATGCTGATTCGTTTATCATTTTTGGATTTTGCCTTTCGCTCAGGATACGGCTATTTCAAAGTCATTCTGGAAAAACCGATCAAAGTCAAGGTTTAAAATGACCTTATCGTCAAGCTGAGATACGGAAGAGATATAGCTCGAGTTTTCGCTGAGTGTTTTGGGCGGCGGAATTATCCTGTCGGCCGGAACGGTCGCAACCTCGGAAACCATATCTACAATCAGACCGACATGCATGTCCCTGATATCGATTACAATTATACAGTTGGTGTCATCATAGGGACGCTCCGGAATTCCGAGCTTTTTCCTCACATCGAGCACCGGTATGACTTTCCCGCGGAGATTGATTATACCCTTTATATAGTCTGCTACGCGGGGAAGCTTTGTTATGGACTGCAGGGTCAGTATCTCAAGCGCCAATGCCAAGGGAAGCCCGTAGTATGTGCTGTCTATTGTAAATACCAAATATCTGTCGTTCAGAGTATCTAGCTGATCAGATTTTTTAACCAGATTAGTCATATTAAAATTCCTTTCTTCTGGGTATTCGAGAATACCGGAATGTATCGTATAACAACACTGTCAGTCGTTTTTAAGCGTGTTGACATCCAGAATCAGGCTGATGCTGCCGTCTCCGAGCACGCTGCAGCCCGAAAGACCCTGATTTTTAAGGTTATACTTGTTGAGAAAAATCGGGAAGGGCTTTACGACAACCTGATATTCTCCGATAAGCTCGTCGGCAAACAAGCAGTATCCGGAATTGTTGCTGTCCACCTGGATCACAATTCCGTCCGTAATGTTTTCACAGCCCGATTCGATATCGAGTATGTCCTTCAGCCTAAGGATCGGATAACATTCACCGCGTAGAAGAATCATTTCAGTACCGTCCGTGTTGTGGATCACCTGCGACTCGTCGGTAATTTTGAAGGACTGCCTGATTGCGGTAATTGGAAGAGTGAACACGGTCTCACCTACAGCTATATTCATTCCGTCGACGATTGCCAGAGTGAGAGGAATTTTTATGGTAAAGGTGGTTCCTTTGCCTTTTTCACTGCTAATCGATATCGTACCGCCGACCTGCTCGATGTTTTTCTTTACGACATCCATACCTACGCCGCGGCCGGAAAATTCGGTTACATTTGCGTTTGTCGAAAATCCGGGAAGCAGGATCAGGTTGAATATTTCCTTTTCCGTATACGCGCTTTCAGGTTTTGAAAGCATGCCGTTTTCTTTTGCTTTGGCAAGGATCTTATCCGTATCTAAGCCTGCGCCGTCGTCGGAAATGGTGATCAGTATTTCGCCGCCCGTGTTTTTAGCCGAGAGAACTATCGTTCCGACTTCAGGCTTGCCCATCGCAATACGCTTTTCGGGCAGCTCAATCGCATGATCCATAGAGTTTCTTACCATATGCATCAGCGGGTCAACGATCGCGTCATTTATTGTTTTATCAACTTCGGTATCGCCGCCCTCGGTAATCAGCTCGGCTTTCTTTCCGAGCTTTTTGCCCATATCACGCACAATCCTGTCCATTTTATGGAATGTGCCGAGCAGTGGCACCATGCGGATAGACATTACAATGTCCTGCAGCTCGTCCGTCAGTTTGCGCAGTTCACGAACGGACTTTGTGAAGTTGTCCAGGCGAAGCCCGAGAATATCGGGATTCCTCGCGACCATGGACTCTGCGGTGACAATCTCGCCGACAAGATCCATCAGATGGTCAAGCTTCGACTGATTGACGCTAATAAGACTTTGCTTGACACCGCCGGAGGATGCCTGTGTCTGATTCCTGCCCGAATCGTTCTTGGCTTCGGCCTGCGAGGAATTTCCGATTTTACCCTCGGAAGAAGCGCTTGGCGTATTAGAGTCGGGCTTGCAGCTTTCGTCGGAAAGCACTTCGTACGACTTGATATTCAGCGCGCTCTCGATAGTGCTGAGCACTTCATTAAGCGAATGCGAGGGCTTGCAAATTATTTTAAAGCCGTTCTTTATGATTTCGGCGGCAAGTTCGGAATTGCTTTCCGGATTGGCCGGGATTGAAGTCAGTTCATCGCAGCAGGGACTGAGCTGATTTAAAAGCATAAATGCGCGGACGTTTTCCATTCCGCAGTCGTTTTCAAAAAATACCTGTATAGTTGCCGTTCCGTCACAGGACAATACCTCGGAACTGTCCGCAGCGTCATTCTCTGCGTCAGAGGAAGCTGCTTCCGATGCCTCCTTACCCTTGATTATGGCCGCCTGGCTTGTAAGTTGAGAGATTATTTCGGAAGCATCGCCTTCTATGTATTCGCCGCTCTGAAGCTTTTCCAGCTCTCGCTTGAAAAAGTCCGATGCCTTGAAAACCAGGTCGAATATTGAGTTGAAAACAATGCGAAGTCTGGACGGGTTCTCCCTCAGTATGAAAAATACGTCTTCCACAGAATGCGCCAGCGATGAAATCGTCTTAAAATCCATCATGGCGGCAGAGCCTTTAATTGTGTGCGTGATCCGGAAGATGCTGTTTATGTTCTCATCTGTGATACTTTTGGCCCGTTCTGAATCGAGCAATATCTCGTCGAGCTGCTCTAGCATTTCATTTGTCTCGTGGATAAAAGCCTCCAACAGGGACTCCATTACAAAATCATCGGTACTCATAATTTCACCTTTCCATAATAGCTGTCGCTCTATATAGTTAGATTTATATTATTTATACTATAATTCGACAAAAAAGAAAGAGAGACTGACAGCAAAATCAATAACAATATGTATTTCGCACAGGAAAAAGCAGGATGCCTTGCCGTTATTTTTTAAATAAAAATGATAAAACTATAGGTTCAGCCCGTTGTGTTTCCACAAAAACAGTCTATAAATATAGGTGTAGAATGATGAAGAATTTTATCATATTATATGCAATTATATGTAAGAGGAGGAAATAAGTTGCCGGATTTTTTGCGCGTCACGAAGCCTTTGGTAACGCAAAACCAAAATATACAGCCCAAACCGGGTGCCGAAGCGACCGGGACATTTAATATACAAAGCGCGACAAAAGTCATTCAGACGCATAACCAAAGCGAAATACTTAAGCAGAACAACGGAATGACGAGCGGCAACGATGTTCCTACCCTTTTGCTTGATCTTCTTAAGGACCCGACCGTTACGGTGTCATACCTGAAGAACATTTTCATGCTTGAAGAGCTATACAAGCTTTTGCCTGCGAACAATAAAACCGTCTCGAACGATATTGAGGATATTTTGGGAACTCTGCTCATTAAGCCTGAACACCTGGCAGACGAGATGCAGAGACAGCTGCGCGGTTCGACGGCTTTTTCTGGCGAACTCTTTGACTTCCTGCGGGAAATTAGCTCACAGAACAAGGAGAAGCCCGATGTGCAGATTGCGATCGCAAGGTTGCTGCGTTCAATCAACAGTATGGGGAATCAGCGCGATATCCTTAATTCCGTGGCAAACAATCTTTCTTTTTTATATGAGCAGCTGTCCTCAAGCAGGTCGCTTTCGGCGAAGCTGAACGAACTCATTGCGGGATTCCGTGCGCAGGATGCTCCGGCGAATTTCTCCGCTTTGAAGACCGACACGCTTGCAATAATAAAAGATATTGAAGACAGTATACTGTTTTCTCCGTCACATATAAAAACCCTGTCCATAATAGTTTACAACCTGTCCAGATACAGCGCAAACTCCGATTATGCGGCGGAAGCGGCTTATCGGCTCAGCCAATTCCTTTCGCCTGCGCAAAGGTCCGAGCTCAAAGTGCTGGTACAGGCGTTCATTGAAGCGAAAGCAGCGGAAGAGTCTCTCCCGGCAGCCAAGAAGGAAGACGAATACGAATCCCGCGTAATGGCTTCGCTTATAAAGCTGATTACACAGCAGTCGGAAGCAGGCTCAAATCCTACGGATGCGCTGAAGCTGGAGAAAATGCTCCATAGTCTGCTTTCGTCCCCCTGCAATTTTACGCCGCTTCTCCATTTCATACTGCCCTTACAGTATAACGATATGAGAGCGTTCGCGGAACTGTGGATCAACCCGGACAGCGATGAAAAGGACATGCCGGAAAATGTGTCTCAGGGAATACATCTGCTTATGGTGATTGATGTCGAAGGCGTCGGACGGTTTGAAGCGGAATTCTTTGTGCATGATTCAACGATTGATTTTTCGCTTTATTGCCCGAAGGGCTGCGAATCCGGGTATGAGGAGCTTATGAAATCAATGCCTAAGC
>JAJUHD010000140.1 GCA_029268085.1 Bacillota bacterium
CGCGATCAAGGCAAAAGGCTTTAACAAACTCGCTTTGGGCCACCATATGGACGATGCGATAGAAACCTTTCTGATGTCGCTGCTTTTCGAGGGACGGATAAGCTGCTTTAAGCCCGTAACCTACATGAGCAAAGCAGATGTTTACCAGATACGCCCGATGATATACGCGGGAGAAATACGCATCGCAAACCTCTGTGAGCGGCTCAAGCTGCCCGTCGTGAAAAATGCATGTCCGGCCGATAAGGACAGCAAGCGGCACGAAATTAAAAAGCTTATTAAAAATCTTGAAGCGGATTATCCGGACATTAAGTCAAAGATCTTCGGCGCGATGATGCGCCTTCCGCTCGACGGCTGGGAACCACGCGAATATAAAAGGTAAAAAATACACATAAAGAGAGGAACAGCTTAAATGCACGGTCTTGGAACCATTGTGAACTGTCTGGCAATAATCATCGGCTCGGCAGTTGGGGTACTGATAAAGGGCGGTTTGGCAAAACGCTTTGAGGAGACGATTTTTTCTGCGGTTGGGCTCGCTGTCATGTTTATCGGACTGGGAGGCGCGCTCTCCGGCTTTCTTACAATTAAGGACGGCGTGCTTGGTACACAATACACGATGATGATGGTACTCTCCCTCGTACTCGGAGCAGTCGTCGGAGAACTTCTGGACATTGAGAAGGGGCTTGACCATCTCGGCGGATGGATTAAGGGCAAGATGCCGAAGAAACTCGCGGGAAATACCTTTGTGGATGGTTTCGTCACGGCTTCGGTGCTGTTCTGCGTCGGAGCTATGGCGATCGTCGGCTCTCTTGAAGACGGTTTAAACGGAAACTATACAACTCTGTTCGCAAAATCCGTACTCGACGGAATAACCTCCGTTCTGCTTGCATCCTCGCTCGGAATCGGAGTTGCTATGTCCGCTTTTCCCCTCCTCGTCTATCAAGGCGGGATAACGCTTCTCGCTCAAGTGCTGCGGCCTCTTCTTTCCGATATGCTTATCAGTCAGATGTCCTGCATCGGATCCATTCTCATAGTCGCGATTGGCATTAATATGCTTTTCGGCAAAAAAGTCAAGGTTGGAAATCTTCTTCCCGCGATCTTCTTCCCGATACTCTTTGCGCTGCTGAAAAGCGTTTTTCCTTCATTGCCGGTCTGAGTACATAAATAAAATGTACCCCGAAAAAGAAAACCTTCTTTTTCGGGGTATTTTTCATCTTTCACTTGGCACCGTCTCCGTATCGCCATAAATGAGATCGTCAATGTCTTCCCCCATCATGACTCCCCCTTAATATAGAATTCGCGTACTCTATATATATATGCGGGAACTGTGATGTTATGACACTGTTTTGGGCTGCGATTTCAAGATTTCTTTAAAACAACGGTAACGACTTCGGGATTGTTCAGAAATCTGGGCAGGATCATGTATTCCCCCAGACCGCGCGACAGGACCATGTCGTATCCGCCTTCGTTATATACTCCCGCGTCATACTTTGGGAAAAAGCTCCGGTCTGTGCTGAACACTCCTCCCACGAAGGGAAAGCGCACGATTCCGCCGTGGGCATGCCCGCAGAGTATGGTATCGACAGGGAGATCGGGGTATTTAGTCATCCAGTCGTTTCGGTGGGCAAGGAGCATCTTGTATTTATCGGGATAGTTCTCAGCTATAATATCCGCAAGTTCATCCGGCTTCATCATGTCTGCGGGTCCGTTCGGGTCCTCAACCCCCGCAAGCACGATGCTGTCGCCTCCCTTTTCGAGCAGCACGAACTCGTTCCGCAGATATTTTATTCCCAGACCGTCGAGCATCTCCGCAAGCTCTGTCATTTCTCCGCTCGCCCATTCATGGTTGCCGCTCACAAAATAGCAGGGTGCGATCATAATAAGCTCTATCAGCAGCGGGCGCAGCTTTTCTGTCTGCAAGCCCTCCGTTTCATCCGTACGCACGTTCAGAAAATCGCCGGTCATTACAATAATGTCCGGCTTCTGGTCTCCTATAAGCTCAGGCAGCTTTTCACCATAATCCCTCATATGGAGGTCCGAGAGCAAAACGATTCGATAGCCGTCGAAGCTTTCGGGCAGATTACTGTAATAAAGGTCGTATTCCGTCGTGACGATTCGGTATCGGCTATCCAAAAACAGGAGCGTGATGACGGCGAGTATTATTATAAAAACTACAAGTCCGCGGTGTCTTGATCTTTTAGGCGCATTGGTAATCTTCACGTTATGCTTCCTTATCTCTGATATACATTATTTTATAATTCTGGTCGCCGGTCGGGCGGAGCTCGATTTCAAAGCGCGGCAGCGATTTTATCATCGAGCTGAGCTTACCGAACCCGAAGTTGCGGGAGTCGAAGTCCGGCTGCTTTTTTATGAGGAGATTTCCGAGATAGCTCAGGTCGCAGAACCCGTCGTCATCGGCAATGTCAGCAACAGAGTCTGCTATGAGTGCCACGATGCTGTCGGGTATCGTTCTGGCAGTCTGTTTTTCGGCAGGCTTTTCGGCAGGCACCGCAGGCTTGGAGCTTGTCTTTTTCTGCGCAGCGGCGGCAAGCTTTGCTTCCTCGTCTCTTTCTTTGTTCAAATGTTCACGTATTACCTCGATATAGACGAATTTGTCGCAGGCGACGATGAAAGGGCTGGGCGTTTTACGCTCTCCGATGCCGATGACACGCATACCGGCCTCGCGGAGGCGAATTGCGAGCCTTGTAAAATCACTGTCGCTCGAAACCAGGACAAAGCCGTCCGTCCGTCCGGCGTAGAGTATATCCATCGCGTCTATTATCATCGCTGAGTCGGTGGAGTTCTTCCCCGTTGTGTAGCTGTACTGCTGGATCGGCGTAACGGCGTTTTCCAGAAGGCTGGCCTTCCATCCGCCGACGTTCGGGCTGGTCCAGTCGCCGTAGATTCTCTTTATCGTCGGTGTGCCGTATATCGCCACTTCCTCCATAACGCTTTTAAGGCAGTCGCGCGGCGCATTGTCCGCATCGATCAGAACTGCGAGACGCAGATTATTTAATTCGTTTGCTCGGTTTGTCATTTGAAACTTCCTTTCAGGGCAGTATCCCTTGTCCTTGTATCGTACCGTTATTCTACCACGTTTATCCCCTCGCAACAACCCGAGTTTGTCGCCGTTTTTCCTGCATTATCCTCAAATAACATACAAAAACCGAGGTTTTGAACATAGTCAACAGAGTTATGCACATTCAAATACATTTGTCAATAAAAAAATGAGGAAAATTATGCATAAAAAAGTCGAAAATAATTATGCAATCCCCGGTGTTGAGGACAGCCTTCCAAATATACCTTACCGTTTCATAGAGATAATAACTCTTGAAACCGGCCATTATTTGAGTTATAATCATATAGCGTCTCTATTTATAGAAGTAAAGGAATGATCACATAACATGAGTGCATCGCAGGAAAAGAAGCTCCGCAAGCAACTCCGCGAGGAAGGCAAGGACAAGCGCCAGATCGCTCAGAAAAAAGCCGAGAAGGCCGCTAAACGACGTCATATTAACGAGCTGGTTATCAGCATCGTAGTTGTTCTCCTTATTGCCGCTATGCTTATTTTCAGCTCAAATCTGCTGTACACTAACTTTTCCGCGCTGCAGGTCGGCAGTACCGGTTATACCGCAGCGGAGTACAGCTTTTTCTATAACCTCTCCTACAATAATTTTGTCAATCAGTATAGCAGCTACCTTCAGATGTTTGGTCTTGATACCACAAAATCCCTTAGCAAACAGCAATACACCGAGGATCAGACCTGGGCGGACTATTTTAAGGAACAGGCTCAGAACACAATGAAGGAAATGACCGCTCTTTATGACGACGCTATGAAGAACGGCTTTGAACTCAGCGAAGAGGACAGATCCTCTCTTGAAAGCACTCTTTCGAGCTTGACGGCAGGCTATTCAGAGGCAGGCTATGCCAGTGCGGACGCTTACCTTGCAGCCCGTTTCGGAAAGGGCTGCAACGAGAAGACTGTCAGTGCTCTTGTTGAGAAATACTTCATCGCGCAGGCATATTCCGAAGAAAAGAACGAATCCTTAACATATACCGACGATCAGCTCAAGTCGTATTATGAAGAAAATAAAGATGACCTTGATAACTACACATATATTGCCTACTTTGCAGACGGCTCCGTAACGGAAGAAACTAGCACGGATACGTCAGATGCTTCCGCTTCGCCCTCAGCTTCACCTTCCGCTTCTCCCGACACCGAGGCTGCAAAGGCTGCCGCCATGGAAAAAGCTAAGGGCATAGCCGATGCGATCGTTGCCGCGGGAACAACGGAGGAAAAATTCAAGGCGGCCGTCCTTGCCGAGACGCAGTCGGAGGCTTCCGAGTCCACGACGCAGGGCAGTTCCCTCAGCGAGAAATACGCGGACTGGATGAAGGATGCAAGCCGTAAGGCGGGCGATACCACCGTCGTCGAGGCAGACACCGGCTACTATGCGCTTTATTTTATCTCCCGCGATAACAACAGCTATCACACCGTCGACGTCCGCCACATCCTTATAAAGGCCGTGGCAGATGAGAACGGCACTTATACGGACGAGGCAAAGGCAACCGCAAAGCAGAAGGCCGAGGATTTGCTTGCCGAATGGAAAGCCGGAACCGCCACAGAGGACAGCTTTGCTGAGCTTGCGAACGCGAATTCAGAGGATACCGGCTCCAATACGAACGGCGGCCTTTACGAAAACGTCTATAAAGGCCAGATGGTAACTGAATTCAACGACTGGTGCTTTGCAGAAGAAAGAAAAACCGGCGATACGGGTATAGTATATGGGGAGAGCAGCAGCTACAGCGGCTATCATGTCATTTACTATGTCGGTCAGGGCGATCTCTACAGTAATGTGCTTGCCGAAAACGGTCTGCGCAGCAAGGACTTCACCGAATGGAAAGATGCCCTTCTCGCGGGATATGAGGTCAAAACCGGTATGACCGCCGGACTAGTGAAATAACCCTGAACAACCTGCAGCCGCGGCACGGAGTTTTTCCGCACCGCGGCTGTTTGCTCTTACGAAAGGCGGAAAGATTTACGGAAAGATTTTTAAGAGCCGAAATGCTGCTTGGAACCGAGGCTATGGAAAAGCTCAGAAACAGCAAGGTCGCTGTTTTTGGACTGGGAGGCGTTGGAAGCTGGTGTGCCGAGGGTCTCTGCCGTTCAGGAATAGGCGAGATAACACTGATTGATCAGGATACGGTCGGGGAGAGCAACATAAACCGTCAGCTTGTCGCAACCTGTTCAGCTCTAGGCAAGCCTAAAGCCGAAGTTATGGCATCCCGTCTGACGGACATTAATCCCGATGTCAAGGCGATCCCGATTGTCGCGCGATATGAAGCCGAAACAAGGGATATTTTCTTTGAAAGAGATTACGACTATATTGTAGACTGCATTGATCTTGTTGCCTGCAAGCTTGATCTGATCGAAACGGCGCTGAGCAGAGAAATTCCAATTATATCAGCTTTGGGAGCCGGAAACAAAATGAACGCGGAAGCCCTGCGCATAACCGATATTTCCAAAACCCAAAACTGCCCACTGGCAAGAGTCGTCAGGAAAGAACTCCACAAGCGCGGCATTAACCACCTGCCGGTAGTCTACAGCAACGAGCTTGCCATGAAGCCTGAAGACGCAGAAGCTCCGCCACCTGGCAGGCGCAGCGTTCCCGGAAGCCTTGTCTGGGTTACGGCAACCGCCGGCATGCTTCTTTGTTCTCATGTTGTTTTAAATCTTATAAAAGCGGATGGCGTTAATGCTTGAACATCGAAAAACTCTCTCGCTTATTTCTTGCGGGAGAGTTTTTCATTAATCATATTTAATTTCTGCTGAACAAACGCAAAAATATGAATGAAGCCTCCGGTAAAATCCCAATCTAACAGGTTTTCCTACATTTATTTTCCATATCCGCACAGCTAAATAACAAATTCGCGGTCCTTATAATCCCTCTCAATAGGCGCCATCATGCCTTTGTTATGCGCCCTTACGAATGCGTCAACAACTTTTGGATGAAATTGCTTCCCTTTTTCCTCAATGATGATTTGCTTTGCCTGCTCAGATGATAAGCCCTCACTGTATGGTCTCGTACTGGTTATGGCGTCATATGTGTCCGCAATGCTGAGGATAAATACTTCAATCGGCAGAGCTTCCCCTGGAGTACCTGAGGGGTAACCTCTGCCATCGTATCTTTCATGGTGATGCAGTATCATCTCAAATACAGCGGGAGAAAGCTTGACTTCTTTCAGAATATGCACGCTGATTTCGGGATGCTTCTCAATTTTACTTCTTTCTTCGGCGGAAAGACTCGCCGGTTTTCTGAGGATGCTCTCGTCAATACCGATCTTTCCAATATCATGCAGCAGTGCTGCAACGGCAAGATTTTCGACTCTTCTATTGGAAAGGCGCATTTCCTTTGCGAGAGCTTTTGCATAAAGCTCGACACGTTCCGAATGACCGCGGGTATACTCATCCTTAGCTTCGAGAGTATACGTCAGCGTTTTAATCATGATATAGTAATTGTGCTTGACATCAATGTACAGAGAGAAGGTATATCTGGCAAGGAACAACGGCAGAATGAATAGCAGAACCAAGTATTCTCCGTCATTTATAATCATAAATTTTGAAATAAAAAAGCCAATAGGAGCTGCGGCAAGAACACTGGGATAGAATTCAAAAATATTTTTAAATAGGGCCGGAAAGAATTTAATGCCTAAATTAAGTTTGAACAGAAGCATCAGAAGCGAGCTGTTGACCAACATGATTGCAAGGATCATTGAAATCATCGGAAGTAATA
>JAJUHD010000141.1 GCA_029268085.1 Bacillota bacterium
ACCTCATATACCTTTTTGATTTCATGCGAAGGATGCATAAGCATATGCGCAAGCTCGCCGTCGTCAGTCATAATAAGCAGCCCCTCCGAATCATAGTCCAGCCTTCCGACGGGGTAAACTCTTGCTCCGACGTCGGCTGTAAGTTCGGCGACGGTCTTCCTTCCCCTGTCGTCCGACATTGAGGAAAGGTAGCCGCGGGGCTTGTTAAGCATTATGTAAGTCCTCTGCCCGTGCTTTGGGAGAGGAATACTGTCGATGGTTATTTCGTCCCTCGCACCGTCAGCGAGGCTGCCCAGAAAGGCTTTCTGTCCGTTAACGGACACTCTGCCCTCCTCGATAAGCTTTTCGGCCGCGCGGCGCGAGCAGAAGCCGGAAGCTGCTATTATTCTTTGAATACGCTGTTCCATGCTGACCTCTTGAGAATTCTTACCTTTTTAGTCAGTGCCGTCGAATACAAAGCCATATCTGTTCGCGATGAACCATGCCCGCTTAATACGCTCCCATGCGGACAACCTAGCATTGTCCGCAAGATCCACATCTTCGGTATAGATCAGCGGGTATTCGGCTATGACATTATCGTTTTGCTTGACAAAAGCTCTTCCCGCGCATTCTCCGGACTTTACGCCGGCATAAACGAACTCGGGTAGTTCAAGTGAAAAGCTGATAGCTGCGCTTTTTTCGACCAATATGCTGGTATCTCCGGCAGCGGTTATCCCAACGCTGTCAGCCTCTCCTGAAATAACGGGCAGCTCGCAGATAACGCCCATAGGCAGCACACGCCTGTACTCATAGTTATTAAATGCCCAGTCGTAAAGTGCCTTGTGATCATTCCAATCATCAGGATCGGAAAGGGTTACACAGACAAGGCGCAGCCCGTTTCTTTCGGCGCAGGAGACAAGACTTCTGCCGGCAGCCATCGTGTACCCTGTTTTAACTCCGAGACAACCTTCGCAGTTCCACAAAAGCTTATTATGGTTCATTAAGGTCTGTTCCCCGACCGTATAAGTCTTTGTGGAAACGATCTTTGCAAAGAGAGCGTTTTTCATGGCCTCGCAGGTTATGGCCGCAAGATCCTCGGCGCTGGAATAATGCCCGTCCGCATCCAGCCCGTGCGGATTCCTGAAGGACGAATTGGAAAGTCCCATTTGGCTTGCCTTTTTATTCATCATATCCGCAAATTCCTCGATGCTGCCGCCGCAGTAGCAGGCAAGAGCCGTTGCCGCGTCGTTTCCGGATACCAGAAGCATACCGTAAAGCAAATCGCGCACCGTGTATGATTCGCCCGCTTTAAGATACATTGACGAGCCCTCGACCTTTGTATATTCAGGCAGTATCTTCACCTGCTCGTCAGGATCGCAGTTTTCGAGCACGACAAGAGCCGTCATGATCTTGGTTGTACTCGCGATCAGCATGCGAGAATCGGCGTTTTCGCTGTACAGTATCTGTCCTGTATCAGCGTGGACAAGAATAACGGCTTGCGCACTGTTCGACGGCGTTGCGTAAGCCCTTTGCGGCATAAGAAAAGCAAAAAAAATAATGGCTGAGAGTACGCCCGATAACACTTTCTTCAACAATAAGCACCACCCCGGAAATTATTGGGCAGTGCTTATTATTGACGCCGGCCAGAATTATTATACAGACTTTGGCAGAGTGCTATTCCTTCTTATATTTCTCTATCATCTGCTGGATCTTGTCGATTATGTCTGGAATCTGCTCGACAAGCCTGTCGACTGTCGTGTTTGCCGGAGCAGTGATGTTCAGCATTTTTACAACGCCATCACTTATAGTGAGGAACCCGACGGGGTCGATCTTGACTCCCGCGCCGTTACCGCCGCCGAAGCCGCTGCCGTTATTTTTCAGGGACATATCGCTTCCGCCGCTGCCGAATCCGAAGGTTACCTTAGAAACCGGTATAAGCGTTGTTCCGTCCGGAGTAGTTATAGGATTGCCGACTATTGTGTTTACGTCTACCATTTCTTTGATCTTGCTCAATGTAACCTCTGTGAGGTCGCCGATAGGATGTCTGTCCATAACGTCATTCCTTTCTTATACGGTCTTCTTTATTACGCCTGTGTTTGAGTTTAAGGTAGTCAAATCCAAAAGCGATAGCTATATAAAATACTTCCCACACCTGAATCGTTATCGTAAGCCATAAGTCGAATACAGGTCTGTCGCTGAGGAAATCAAAGGATGCGCCGATATCCCGCTCTCCGATATCAAAAGCTTCGTCAATCAGCGGGACGATCGAGCTCAGGGCCGCAGAGGAAGAGGCGAAGCCAATCGCCGTAGTGAACGGGTCGTCTGCCGCAAACGTGCAGTGTATTCGCAGATAATCGATATGCAGCTTTCTTTTTAGGCGTCCCAGTGCCTTGAGTCCTATCTTAGCGAGACGAAAAAGCTCCTCTTTATCAAAAGGTACCTTTTTTTTCTCTACTTCTCCAGTCCGAGATTCCTTTTCTTTGATAGTCTTCTTCGGTTTTTTAAGTCTCATGGGCTTCAGCATTTCAGGAGAAACTCGGATATTCAGAAAACCGACTCTAATACCTAGTATCAGTCTTTCGCCTCTGTACCCGCCGTCAACACCCAAAGGTACAAGCATTAAGACGGTCAAAATCAGGACCACAATAATGAGCGCTTTCAAAGGCAACACTTCTTTCGGACCTTATTCAGTTCGCGATTTCAAGCTGCCGGTTCTCTTCGGCTTTCAGCGAATCTATTACCTGCGACAGCTTCGCGATGCCATCGTCGCTGCTCATATCGGGCAGCTTCGGAAGTTCAGCAAGGCTAGTAATCCCCATCGTGCGCAGAAACAATTCCGTGGTTTTATATATTGAGGGCCTCCCTGCTACGTCCAGTTTTCCGCATGGCTCGATGAGTCCTCTATCGAGCAGGATGCCCATTGTATATGAGCTGTCCACACCCCTCACCTGATCGACATAAGCCCTTGTGACGGGCTGAAAATAAGCGCAGATCGCAAGAACTTCAAGCGCCGGCTGGCTTAGTCTCGGCGGTTTTCTGCGCTCCAAAACATGGGTAATGCTCTGAGCATATTCCGGCGCGCTGCATAGCTGCAGGGATTCATTCATTTTCACCAGACGGATACCGCGCTGCTGAAAGGCGTATTCATCGGAAAGCTGTTTCGCGGCTCTTAATATCTCTTCCTTCTCGACTCCAAGAACGACCGCGATACGATCAGCCGGTACTGGTTCTCCCGCCGCAAAAAGTATCGCCTCAATCGTTGACTTCAATTCTTTATCGTCCATTTGTTTTTTGTCTTTCCTAATCGGAGATAAGCTCCGGTATTTCATCGGGAACATCGCCGCAAAGCGAAACGGTCAGTTCCCCGTCACAGTCCTTAAGTTCAAGACTGCCCATGCTGCAAAGCTCCAGCACGGAAATAAAGGTGGCGATGACCTCCGAGCGGGTCTTGCTCATTAAGTACAGTTCTTGCAGAGTATGTACTCTTCCGCTTCTAAGAAGAGCTATTAGCTGCTCGCACTTTTCGCGTACGCCGTAGATGATGCGCTTCGGAACGAGTATTCCGCCTCTTTCGCCGTCACGGCTCAAATCGCCGCGGGAAATGACGGACATAAGCGCAATCAGCAGCTCCTGCGGCTCATGACTGTACCTATATGTTTTGTCACCGATATCCTTTAGCGACTCGGGCACCTTGGAGAACATCAGCGTTCCCTGCTCGGCAGCCGCGGCAAGCTCCGGTGTTATCGCCTTGATGCTCGTGTAGGCTTCCTTGCATTTGAGCTGTTCGAGCGAAGACATGAGCTCCTCGAGCTCGGAGACCTCCTCTTCACCGGCAAGCAGAGTCTTGGTTTTGAGATAAACCAGATACGAGGCCATCTGAACGAATTCGCTTGCGACATCCAGATCCATTGCCTGCATCTTCGCGATGTATTCCAGATACTGCTCAAGAATCACCGAAACCTTAAGGTCGCGAATCTCAATTTTGTTTTTTGAAAGAAGCATCAGAATCAGGTTAAGCGGGCCTTCAAAATCCTGCATTTCGTCCCTGTTCCTAACGATTCCTTCCAGAAAAAAAGTCGGATTTTCCATTATGCTCCTTGCCTATGCAGTCAGGGTAAAGGCCCACTCGGCGATGCCAAAAAGCTCTTTAAACACCCAGTCCACTCCGGTCGTCAGGAACGCTGTCAGCGTGCCGGTAATGACAATTACCAAGAGAATTATCATTCCGTAACGCTCATAGCGCATCAGCTTATAGTACTGATTATCAGGCAGCAGTGCAAACAGCACCTTTGAGCCATCCAGCGGCGGAATAGGTATAACGTTGAAAACTGCGAGCGCACAGCTTAGATATGCGGTCTTGAAAATCATTTCGAGAAGGATGCCGCCCGTAGTCCCTGCGTTTGTCAATGGATAATAAACGAGTCCGAAAACAAACAGAAAAACTATTGCAAGAAAAAGGTTCGAAAGCGGCCCCGCAAGAGCTGTTAAGGCCATTCCGGCTTTTGGTTTTTTAAAATTGTCCATGTTTATGGGGACAGGTTTTGCCCAGCCGAAGCCGGCAATCGCCATCATTACAAGGCCTATTAGGTCCAAATGCTTAATCGGGTTCAGTGTTAGGCGGCCAGCGTCCTTCGCCGTATTGTCACCAAGTCTGTAAGCCACGAGCCCATGGCAGAGTTCATGGAAGGTTATGCAGAGCAGGGCGGGTATAACCGAGAGGAGGATATCGGTAAGTCTGGACCAGTCGAGACCCGACCAAATCGTTTTTGCAGTGTCTATAATTATGCCTCCAGTAAAGGCCAGTAGCCGTATTTGAGTTATTATACCAATTTCCTTTGAAAAAAACAAGTACGGGACAGAACGATCGGTCAGACTGCATAGCGCCGTGGACAACGTTCCGCCCCGTTTTTTATAATTCAACTCTATTATAATTTCTGATAAGACAGAAATTACTTGACAAATTTCATAATCTCGCCCATCAGCTCCGCGCTCCCCGTCCCTTTTTCCGCGGAAAACAGAATGACGCGGACACTTTCGGGCAGTTTCAGCGTATCGCGGATAAGCTGGACGTTTGACTCCATCTCGCTCTTTTTGAGCTTGTCGCATTTGTTCGCGATCACAACAAACGGGCCTCCGGAGTTCAAAAACCAGTTAGCCATTGTAACATCATCCGCCGTAGGCTTATGACGCGAATCGACTATCATTACTCCGAGCGTAATAAGCCCTTCCTTAGCGAAAAATTCCTCCATCAGCCTGCCCCAGCGGTCCTTTTCCTCCTTGGAAACCTTTGCATAGCCGTATCCTGGCAGGTCTACAAAATAAGCTTTTCGGTCGATAAGGAAGTAATTTACATGAACTGTTTTTCCGGGGGAAGCGCCTACACGGGCAAAATTTTTCCTGTTGAGCAATCTGTTTATGACGGATGATTTTCCGACATTCGACTTGCCTGCAAAAACGATCGTGGGCTGACTGCCGGAAATGAAGTCCTTCGGACCGGCGGCCGATCTGACAAATTCGGCGTTGTTGACGTTCATTTGAAGCTCCTGTTTTTACTGTCTTAAATTTGAGGAGCAGACCGGCTTTGTGTTATCGATGAAGGGAATCTCGGCTCCGCTGCCTGCCGCATCATTTTTGACGGTTATATCGATCTTTCTGTTCAGCGCTATGTCGAGCACCTTGTCGACATGGTCTGTTACAACGAAATTCAGCGCGGCGCGGACAGTCTGATCGATCTCCTCGAGGTCTTTTTCGTTTTCGGCGGGAATTATCACGGTTTTGATGCCAGAGCGCAGCGCAGCCATAGTCTTTTCACGCAGTCCGCCGATCGGCATGACCCTGCCGCGCAATGAAATCTCGCCGGTCATCGCAATGTCGCGTCTCACAGGGATGCCTGTCAGTGCCGAAATGACCGCAATGCAGATCGTTATGCCTGCGGAAGGACCGTCCTTCGGTATCGCGCCTTCCGGGAAATGGATGTGTATATCCTTTGTCTTATAAAAATCGTGCTGTATGCCCAAAACATCGGCGCGGCTGCGGATATATGAAACGGCCGCTTTTGCCGATTCCTTCATGACGTCGCCGAGATTGCCGGTGAGTTCTAGACTGCCTGTTCCGTCGAGAACGGCCGCCTCGACATCGAGCACGCTTCCTCCCGCGCTGGTCCATGCAAGCCCGCGTACCAAACCGACCTCATCGGCCGGGGCGAGAACATCGGGCTTGAATTTTGCCGGACCAAGCAGGTCTTCGAGCATTCCGGCTCTAAGCTTTACGGATTTGCATTCTCCGTCGGCAATTTTTCTCGCCGCTTTGCGGCAAACGGACGCGATCTCGCGCTCAAGATTGCGAACGCCTGATTCTTTTGTATAGAGGGTTATCAGTTCTCTGATCGCATCGTCGCTCAGTTTTATCTGATTTGACGTCAGCCCGTGTTTCTTGCGCTGCTTCGGAACAAGGTGACGCTTGGCAATTTCAAGCTTTTCCTCGTCGGTATAGCTTGAAAGTTCAATGACCTCCATCCTGTCGAGAAGCGCTCTCGGGATCGTCTCGGTGGTATTGGCAGTTGTTATGAACAATGTGTCCGAAAGATCAAACGGTATCTCGACAAAATGGTCGCGGAAGGTGCTGTTCTGCGCGAAGTCCAAAGCCTCGAGAAGCGCGGCTGCAGGGTCGCCGCGGTAGTCGCTGGACATCTTATCAATCTCATCCAGCAGCATGAGCGGATTCGAGCTTTTTGCCTGCTCCAGCCCTGCGATAATCCTGCCGGGCATCGCACCGACATAGGTCTTGCGGTGTCCGCGAATCTCA
>JAJUHD010000142.1 GCA_029268085.1 Bacillota bacterium
AGAGAACTTCCTTTGCCTTTTCCTCGGAAAATTCGATTCCGCCGCCGTTTTCGCATACCCTGATCTCGCCCGCATCAGACTCGAAGCCGACCGCAACCTTGCCGACATCGACATCCGCGCCCGAATAGCCTATCGCGCAGAGGACGCGGCCCCAATTAGCGTCCGAGCCGAACATTGCGCATTTCAGAAGAGGAGAGCAGATGACGGACTTTGCGATTTTTTTAGCGTCATCCTTGCTCTTCGCTCCGGTCACCCTGCATTCGATAAGCTTCGACGCACCTTCGCCGTCCTTTGCGATGCGGCGGCTGAGGTCAAGGCAGAGCTCATGGAGCGCGAACTTGAAGGCTTCAAAATCCTCGTCCTCGGAGGTGATTTCCTCGTTTTCCGCCATACCGTTTGCCATTATGACCACAGTGTCGTTAGTCGAGGTGTCGCGGTCAACGCTAATCATGTTGAAGGTGTCCTGAATGCTGTAATCCAAAGCCTTTTGAAGCATTTCCGGTGAGATCGCGGCGTCTGTAGTGACGAAAACGAGCATGGTTGCCATGTCGGGGTGTATCATACCGCTGCCCTTGGCAATAGCGCCCATTTTAACGGTTTTGCCGCCGAGTTCAAACTGCACTGCGACTTCTTTTTTAACAGTATCGGTGGTCATAATCGCCGTTGCCGCGTCATCGGAGTTTTTGCCAAGGCCCATGATGAGCGCCGGCATCCCGTTTGCAATCGGTTCAATGCTCAGCTTCTGGCCGATGACGCCGGTAGAGGCGACAATGACGTCCCATGAATAGATGCCGGTGAACTTTTCGACAAGCTCGCACATACCCTCGGCGATTTCAATACCGTTTTCGTTGCAGGTGTTCGCATTGCCGCTGTTGGCAATTATCGCCCTGGCATAGCCGTTTTTAAGGTGCTTCTGAGTTACGATTATCGGGGCGCCCTTGACAAGGTTTTTGGTGTAAACTCCTGCCGCCGCAGCTTTTTTCTGGCTTACTATGAGAGCGAGATCCTTTTTCCCTGTTTTCCTGATGCCGCAGCTTATGCCCGAAGCGATGAAGCCCTTGGGAGCACATACGCCGCCGTTAATGTAGTTCATATTATGTAAACCTCCAAGCAAATCAATTCATTGGATTTCATCCAAGCGCGAGTCCTGTTTCCTCGGGGAGACCGCACATTATGTTGAAGCATTGTATTGCCGCTCCCGATGCGCCTTTGCCGAGATTATCAAAGCGTGAGGAGAGCAGTATCCTCTCATCGTTACCCGTAACGAAAATCTCCATGTCGTCACGCCCCGCAAGTGTATTTGCAAATAGGAAAGGGGAATCGTCAAGCACCTTTACGAGCTTTTGACCCTTGTAATGCGCCTTATATGCCTCGCGGATATCAGAAGCAGAGTAGTTTTTTCTCAGCTGTGAAGCGTGGAGCGGAACGGTGACCAGCATACCAGAATAAAAATCACCGACGATCGGCATGAATACAGGGGCGTTTGTAAGTGCGCACTGCGAAACGATTTCCGGCAGATGTTTGTGGCTCTGACCCATTGCGTACAGCTTAGGACTGTCATGCTCCGCCGTCCGGGATATGTCCTCATATTCAGCGATCATCTTTTTTCCTCCGCCGCTGTAGCCGGTGAGCGAGGTGCAGGTCAAAAGACAGTCTTTTGAAAGTATTCCCTCGGAAATAAGCGGGTAAATAAGAGAAATAAATCCGCTGGCATGGCATCCGGGAGAGGCGACATATTTTGCGGAAGCAATATCACGCCGGTGCCCGTCGGAAAGTTCCGGAAAACCGTACGCCCAGCCATCTGCCGTACGGTGAGCCGTAGAGGCGTCGATGAACTTGGCGCTCAAGTCCTTTGCGAGTTTTGCCGTTTCCCTTGCCGCATCGTCCGGCAGGCACAGAAAGACGAAATCGGACTTTTCGATGAGCCTCCTGATCTCCTGAGGGTCCTTGCGGCGAGTGCTTTCGATCTCAAGAAGCTCGACATCGGGACGCATTTCAAGGCGCGAACGCAGCCTCAGACCCGCCGTTCCTTCGGAACCCGAAATAAAAACCTTCGTCACTGTCATCACCACCGAATAAATATGCAATCTATATGAATATAATACATTAGTATACTCATAAAATCAAGAGAGAATTGCATAATTATAATATAATTTTTAACGTGCTAAAGAAAAATTGTTTGTGCAGAAATACAAATAACCGAGTATTCGTGAAAATGCGCAAAAAAAATCCAAAATCATAAAATAATGATTTTGGATTACAAAGCAACAAATATAATAGAAAATGAAATGATCCGGCTTTTGTTTTTCATACAGTCAAAACAAGTTTTGCGAACAATGTTGTTATCCATGTTTTCCTCCTTATCTGACGGATACGAATAACAAGCCGAATTCTTATCTTTGCTATAATGCACTATCTTCAAAGATAAGTCAAGACCTTCCGCATAAAAACTTTGCGGAAGGTCTTGGAATCATATAATACGTCTTGCGCCTACATAACGGGTGTCATAGTAGTTTTCTGAGAGATCGCTTATAATAACGCAGCCGCTCCCAGAGCTCGCGTGTATGAATTGCCCGTTTCCGATGTAGATGCCGACATGACCGATAGACTCGGTGTGAGAGGAGAAGCAGATTGCATCGCCGATTTCAAGATTTACTTTTTCGACGTATGTACCGTTTTCGTATATCTGAGCGGCGGTACGGTCGACCGTATAACCGCACTCCTTGTATACATATTGGACGAAGCCTGAGCAATCAAAGCCGTTTACTGTCGTACCGCCATAGACATAGGGAACACCTAGATACTTCATTGCGGTATCGACGATTTTCTGGCCCTCACTTTCCGAAGAATCCTGCTCGGAGACAGCTCCGCTCAGCGCAAGGTAGTCGCTGAAGACAAAACCCGTCTGGCCGTTGTACCTGACCTTGTACCAGACACCGCAGACACCGAGCACATCCATCTTTGTACCGGTGTCAAAGACATTTATTACGCCGGAGTTGAGGCTTGCAGCGTCTCGCATTCGGACGCCTGTGCCGAAAATCGTGCCTGTGCCGAAGCTGCCCTCAAGGTTTTCGTTAAAACTAATAGAATCTGAGGACATGAAACCTGTTGCCCCGCGGCAGATGACTTTAAACCAGTTGTCATTAATTTTTGCTTCAACAACCACTACCGAACCCTGCGGTGAAAAAAGCAGAGCAGAGGATTCGGCGCTCGGTTCGGTGCGGAGTTCCAAAGAGTCTGCGGTAACTGTCGCTCCGCCGATACTCGTGGCATAAGCGGAAACGGTAAGAGCGCTGATAAGCGCGGATGCGATCGCGATGGTTTTGAGATGCTTAAAATCCATGATATTCCTTTCGTGATTCCGGTTCGGGAAAATGGCAACCCCCGAAAGGCATTCGCCGGAAAGCTTTTTGTTCAGGACTGGCAAGCTGGTCAAGCCCGCTTTGCTTTACTGGGCAAGAGCTCTGTCGAGCCAGACGGACGCAACGTCCATCGCGGCGTAAAGACTGTTTTTTTCACTCTTTTTAACGACGCGGTCGCGTGATTTAAGGTCTGGATCCGTAAGCTGAAGCTGTACTAAGACCTTTGTAGCAACATCCATGTCCTTGACCTTTCTGGTTTCAAGAACCTGAAGCAGTATAATGTACTTATCTGACATACTGCCGAAATAGATCATGTTATCCTTGCGGCGGAGAGGGTGACCCTTGTATTCGAGCACCGCTGATTTTTCTTCTGACATATATTATCAATCCTTTCTTATGTATGAAAAGAAACTGCATTTTAGTAACGTAACCAAATTGTAACACATTGTTTCCTTATTGTCAACGCAACTGAAAAATGTTCACGCCTTTTTGGCAAAAAGGTACTGCCCGCCGGCGATAAAGACGGGCAGTCGTTTAACGTTTGCTCTTGTTACATCATTTTATTTATAGTACTCGACTGCTGAAGCAAAAATTCCGATATCAAAATTGCCGCTCACATTCTTATACAATCCATATCCTGTGCGCTCGGAATGGCCCATTTTTCCTAAAATACGGCCGTCCGGAGATGTTATGCCCTCAACCGCGCAGACGCTGCCGTTGGGGTTATAGCGGATATCCTGCGTTACCCTGCCGTCAAGATCGACATATTGGGTTGCAATCTGCCCTGATTCACCGAGCTTTTTTATGAGTTCGCCGTCCGCGATAAAACGGCCCTCGCCGTGCGAAACGGCGACGGTATGGATATCGCCGACCTTAGCGTTCATGAGCCACGGAGAAAGATTTGAGGATACTCTGGTTCGCACGAGCTTAGACTGGTGGCGACCGATAGTATTGAAGCTGAGAGTGGGGGACTTTGCGTCAGGGTCGATAATATGTCCGTAAGGGACAAGACCGAGCTTGACGAGCGCCTGAAAACCGTTGCAAATGCCGAGCATAAGTCCGTCACGCGATCCCAACAGCGCTTCAACCTCATCGCGTATGGCGGCATTTCTGAAAAACGAGGTTATAAATTTCGCACTGCCGTCCGGTTCGTCACCGCCGGAAAAGCCGCCGGGGATAACGACAATCTGCGCGTTTTTAAGCTCCTTTGCGAAGCGCTCGACTGAACCGACGATATCGTTTGGCGTCAGGTTTCTGATAACGATGATTTCAGCTTCAGCGCCGGCTGTTTCGAAAGCCTTAGCCGTGTCATATTCGCAGTTTGTTCCGGGAAACACTGGGATAATCGCTTTAGGACGTGCGAACGAAATACGGGGCTTTGCGATCGGGACCTTTCTTTCAAATGCGAAGGTTACGGTTGACTTGTCTTCGGTTTTGATGTTGCAGGGGTAAACGTTTTCGAGCCTGTCCTCATAGGATTTTTGCAGCTCCTCAAGCCGCAAAGCCCTGCAGTTCCATGAGATATCCGCTTTATCCGTCGTATACCCAAGCGTAATCCCGATGGTTTCATCTCCCGTCATTTCAAGAATAAAGCTGCCGTAGCGATGCGCGAATACGTCGCCGAGCGTTACGCCTCCGTCGAAAGCAAAACCGAGACCGTTTCCGATGCACATCTTGAATATGCCCTCCGCAACGCCGCCGAAGGCCGGAGTCCAGACTGAACAGGCCTTGCCGCCGCGGAGAAGCTTCGTAACCGCAGCGAAGTTTTCCTTGAGAGATACGGGATCGGGCAGGCCATCGGAGCCATAGGCCGGTTCAAACAGGCAGACACGATGGCCGGCGGCCTTGAATTCCGGTGAAACAACGTTATTGACATTATCAGTCGTGACCGCGAAGGAAATGAGTGTCGGCGGAACATCGAGCTTTTCAAAGCTGCCGCTCATAGAATCCTTTCCGCCTATTGCCGCAACGCCCAGATCAAGCTGAGCAGAGAATGCTCCGAGGAGAGCGGAGAGCGGCTTTCCCCAGCGAGTTCCGTCTCGCAGGGGCTTTTCGAAATACTCCTGAAAACTGAGATAAACGTCCTCAAAGGAAGCTCCGGCCGCGATTAGCTTCGAGACCGACTCGACGACCGCCAGATATGCCCCGTGATATGGACTTTTTTCGCTGATATACGGATTGTATCCATAGGACATGAACGAGCAGGTTAAGGTATCACCGTGCTCCCGTGAGATTTTATGGACCATGGCCTGTATCGGCGTCTGCTGGTATTTGCCGCCGAAGGGCATGAGTATGCTGCCTGCGCCGATCGTAGAATCGAAACGCTCTGAAAGCCCACGCTTGGAGCAGACATTGAGGTCTGCGACAAGTCTGCGCATGCCGCTTTCAAAATCCGCTGGAAGCTCCTTATCAAAGCTCTGCGGAGAGGCGGGAAAAATGTCGATGTGCTTTTCCGCACCGTTTGAGTCGAGAAATTTTCGAGAGATATCGACGATTGTTTTTCCGTTCCAGTACATGACAAGGCGCGGAAAATCGTAAACCTCCGCAACGACGGTTGCCTCAAGATTTTCTGAGGCGGCAAGCTCCATAAAACGGTTTACATAATTTTTATCAATAACTACTGCCATGCGCTCCTGAGATTCGCTTATGGCAAGCTCGGTGCCGTCCAGACCCTCGTATTTTTTGGGTATGGCATTAAGGTTTATTTTCAGTCCGTCCGCAAGCTCGCCTATCGCAACTGAAACGCCGCCTGCGCCGAAATCGTTGCAGCGTTTGATAAGGCGCGCCGCTTCTGGGTTGCGGAAAAGCCGCTGGAGCTTGCGTTCCTCTGGCGCGTTGCCCTTTTGAACCTCCGCGCCGCAGGTCTCGAGGGAAGAGAGACTATGCGCCTTGGAAGAGCCTGTGGCTCCGCCGCAGCCGTCGCGTCCCGTTCTTCCGCCGAGAAGTATGACAATATCGCCCGGCTTCGGTGTTTCGCGGCAGACATTTTCCGCCGGTGCAGCGCCGATTACGGCTCCGACCTCCATGTGCTTTGCGGCATAGCCGGGATGATATATCTCGTCGACAATACCTGTAGTCAATCCAATCTGGTTGCCGTAGGAGCTGTAGCCGGTCGCAGCGGCGGCAACAAGCTTTTTCTGAGGCAGCTTGCCCTTGAGAGTTTCGGAGATAGGCTTCGTCGGGTCAGATGCGCCCGAAACACGCATTGCGGCATAGACATAGCTACGCCCCGAAAGCGGATCGCGTATTGCACCGCCGATGCAGGTTGCCGCACCGCCGAAGGGCTCGATCTCTGTCGGGTGGTTGTGAGTTTCGTTTTTAAAGAGCAGCAGCCACTTCTCGGTGCCGTTCTCTGTCTCAACATCGATTTTGACCGTGCAGGCGTTTATTTCCTCACTCTCGTCGAGCTTATCA
>JAJUHD010000143.1 GCA_029268085.1 Bacillota bacterium
AGAAGCCCAGCTGCTTTATTCCAGAAACGATCTGACCGAGCTTTGCATAAGAGAACTGGCTGGAAATCGAGGGAGCGACAATGGCATAAACCTTGTAGTTTTCGTTGCCGCAGCTGTTTTTCAGGAGTGTGATAGTGTCCAAAATAAACGATTTGTCCATGATGGCGCCGAAGGGGCATTGGTAGACGCAGGCTCCGCAGCCGACGCATTTCAGGTTGCTGATCTCTGCGGTCTTATCCTCTGACATGCTGATTGCCTTTACCTTGCAGGCGTTTTCACAGGGACGTTTGCGGCTTACGATCGCAGTGTAGGGGCAGACCTTTGCGCAGCGCCCGCATTCGATGCATTTGCTCTTGTCAATCCTCGCCTTCTGCTCATGGTCAAAGACTATCGCGCCTCGCGGGCAGGCATCCTCGCAGCGGTGCGCAATACAGCCTCGGCAGGATTCCGTGATCTCAAAGCCGCCGACAGGGCACTCGTCGCACGCTATATCAATGACTTCGATGATGTTCGGGTTCGTTCTGTCTCCGCCCATCGCGAGCTTGACCCTCTCCGAAAGAATAGCTCTTTCTTTGTAAACGCAGCATCTCATCGTCGGCTGTTTGCCCGGAACGATAGTTTTCGGGATATCCGTAATATTTTCTAGCAGCCTGCCTTCAAATGCGAGCCGCGCGACCTCCCTCAGGACCTTGTATTTCAGATGCTGTACTTTTGTATCGAATTTTCTCATACCATGCCTCCGGTCTAGGTAAAGGGTGTTTTACTTAAAAATAGCTTACCTTGATTTTCTTTCCCATTTTCTTAAGACATTCCCCAAGCTGGTCGACAAGCCTCATTTTGATGCTGAAATTGATCGGCAGTTTCGGGTTCTGGTGCGCCGGGTTGACCGCCATGCCTACGAAAAAGTTGATATCTGTCGCTTCCTCGAACAGCATCCTTGCGATCAGCGAAGCGCCGTCCTTCTTGCAGCTCCAGATTTTATAGGACTCGTTGTCCTTTAAATAGTCCTGCGCATAGGAGAGCACCCTGTTGATTGTAATCACGCCCTCGGTAACGAGATCGACGCCCTCAAGCTCGGCCGTGGGCGGAATGTCGTTGTCGAAGTAATCAAGCTTTGTTCTGAGAGGAGTGTGGAGATACTCGGACGCAATATTCGAGGTCGTTCCGCCGCAGACAATGTGCTTGCCCTCCTTGGAGAAAAACAGGGACATCATCCTGCCGCAGTCGCCGGGATCGGAAGGAGGACCTATTAAAAGATTCATCGGTTCTCTTTTACGTATTTTTATGGTGCAGACCGTTGTATCGTCGCCGGGCTTGCCTCCGTAAAGGCTGTAGCATTCATCGAGGAGCATGGTGGTAAGCGTCTTTGCAGTGAAGCCGACATGGGCAAAGGATTTTACAAATTCAATAATGTTTTCGCGTTTCCAGCCCAAGTTGAGAGTCACGCCGATACCGGCATGGGGGGCTCCGTCGCTGAAGGCGATAAAAATATCACCCTCCAGTATGCGCACTTTGGATTTATATATCTTCTTGCCCGCTATATCGATCATTTCAGACGGATAATCCACATTTTCCCCGTCACGGAGCATGATAACCTTCGGATTGTCGTACTGGATGAGTTCCGCCTCGGTGCCGTTTACGATGTGGATGATTGTAAAAGTCGAATATGCGACTCCGCGAACGGAGCATACGGGCAAGGTTTGCGCAATCGTTGACACGCAGTCCTCGATGCTCATGCCCGCCGCCATCATCGTGGATATTATCTTTGATGTAAGCGTTGAAAGGATGCTTGCCTTGACGCCGCTGCCAAGCCCGTCGGCAAGCACGATCACCATTGAGTTTTCGCTGTGCTCGACGACATCTACATGGTCGCCGCACAGCTCCTCTCCGTATTTGTTCAGGCTGTTGTAGCCGATATCCGCGCAAAGATTATTCATCTTCAAGCGACTCCTTAAGTTTTGTCAGCGCAACCTTGGTCTCCGCAGTGGTTTCGCCCAGCAGCGAGGCGATCTCCTGAACCACACGCATCTGTTTTTCAATGACCTTGTCGGTTATCTCTATCGTCTTAAGGCTGATCTCCTCTTTCTTCTGGCGCTCTGTTTCCTCATCGGTGACGTCGCGCAGTATACAGAGCAGCATACGGTAGACCTTGTCCAGAACAATCGTCTGCTCGATATATTTCTTATACTCTGCAATATAAATCCTGTTGCTGCGCAGAGGCCTGCCTGTTCTCAGCACCTCTGAGAAGGCGGAAGGCTCGAGTATGCATACGACGTTCGCACCCACGATATCTGAGGCGCTTTTGATGTTGAGCATCTTGAGCGCGGCGGGATTTATCTGCTGCACCTCAAGGCTGTCGTTAAGAACAATGATGCCGTTGGGACTGTTTCTAAGAATGTTTGACGAGAAGGTCTCAGCCTTGTCTTTCAGGAACGGCAGGCACATTGAAAGATCGGCCTTTCCTTGAAATACTGCGATTGCTTTTTCACGGCAGGAATTGTAGCCGCAGCTTCCGCAGTTCAGCTCATCCTCGGGCGCGTTTTTCCCCATTTTAAGCAGTATCTGCGAAAGCTGAAGCTCATTCGGATATGTCTGCAAATGCATATGAGGCTCAAAAGTTCTTGTAATTCTGTCCTTTGCGGGCATATTTACGGTGAAGTCGCGCTTTCCGGCGTATTTTTCGACGTTAATATAGTCCTGAAGAGGAGAACGGCGTTCTCTGTTTGTTACAGGACCGCCGATACAGCTTCCCGAGCAGGCGGACATCTCGACAAAGCACTTTGAGATTTTTCCGACAGAAATATCGCGCAGTGTGCTGATACAGTTTTCATGCCCGTCAACGGAAAAGTAGCTGTACTCCTCCGAAACGCAGTCCATGGATTTCAGAATGCCGCCCGAAGTCGGAAAAATGCGGGTACGGCCGCTCTCGCCGGATTCTTCGGCAGGGGAAGGCTCGATGCCTTCGGCTTTAAGCCAGATTACCAGCTCTTCGAAGGACAGAGCGCAATCGATATCTTCGGGAAATTCGTCCGCTTCCGCCTTTTTTGAAATGCAGGGGCCGATGAACACGGTTTTTACATCTGGAATCCGGATCTTTATATCGCGGCAGTGAGCTACCATCGGAGAGATGACTTTGGCAAGGCAGGGGAGAACCTCCGGAAAATGCTTTTGTATCATAAGATTGACGGAGGGGCAGCAGGATGAAATGATGATTTCCTGCTCTCCGTTTCTGATAAGCTCTTCATACTGCTTTGTTACCATGGCGGCGCCGCGCGCAGTCTCCTCCGCCGCGGAGAAGCCGAGCTTTTTAAGCGCCTGTTCCATACCTCGGATCCCGATTCCGGGAAAGGCCGCGGCAAAGGACGGAGCGATGCTCGCAATTACCGGAGCGCTTCCTTTTAGCAAAGCCTTTGCCTTTTCGGTATCATCCCGGATGACCTTCGCGTTCTGGGGACAAACGATGACGCATTGGCCGCACAGAATGCATTCGTCGGATATTATCTGCGCCTGATTTTCTGAAAAGCTTATGGACTTTGTCGGGCAGTGCCTGATGCATTTATAGCAGTTCTTGCAGTTGGCTTCTTTCAAATGTATGTACTCTGACATTGGATTCCCCCCGTTTCTGTCAGTTTTCGACTTTTATTGGTCACAGCTTTGCAAGAACCTCTTTTTCAAAAAAGCTTTTCACATCATCTGGATTAAGTGAATAGAGAGAGTCGCCGATCTTGACGCTGACTCCCGTCTGACATGCGCCAAGGCAGAAGGTACCGACAAGCTCAACCTTGTCCCCGAGACTATTTTCTTCAATCAGTTTCTGAAGCTGCTCGACGATCTGCCTTGAACCCTTTAGGTGGCAGGAGCTCCCTATGCAAACAGTAAGTTTCATTTTTGTCTCCCTTTCTCAATTCAAATCTGCTGGGGCATGTTCTCTTTTTTTGCCAGACTCTTCGACAGTACGGCAAGAGAGGCCGCCATATTTTCGTTTTTAACCATGATTTCCTTAGGAGCCTTGAGGTGGGTCGGAGCAAAATTCCAGATCGCTTTGATGCCGCTCTTTACAAGGGCGTCGCAGACGCCCTGCGCTTCCGGCGCCGGAACGGTGATGATTCCGATTTCGACCTTCATGCGGCGGCACAGATTCTCCATCTTGCTTAGGGGAAGGATCTGTTTTCCGCTCTCATCTTTTCCTAAAGCTTCGGGATTGCGGTCGAATGCCGCAATAATATTGAGTCCGTAGGCGCGAAAGCCCTGATAGGACAGGAGCGCCTTTCCGAGCTTTCCTGCGCCGACAAGAACGGCGTCGTTCACATTGTCATAACCGAGGAAGCTTTCGATGTCGCGTATAAGATCGGCGGTCAGGTAGCCGATTTTCGGTTTTCCTCCGTCCGATACTGAAGACAAGTCTTTTCTAACCTGTATTTCTCCGAAGCCCAGCGCGTTTCCAAGCGCTTTTGCGGAGATGTTTGTTTCATTTTCCGCAGGCAGGGACCTTAAGTACTGCAGATAGAGCGGAAGCCGCTGCAAAGCCTGCATAGAGATAGCTTTTGCCATTAAAATTCCTCCTGAACCCCTATTACGAAAATATAGATAATGATATATCGATAAACTATTATCGATATATCATTATCTATTGCGTTTGTCAATGATTTCTGCGAAAAATCTGTTATTTGCAGCAAAAAGCCATGAACTGTCCCTTCGTTGTTAGACAGATTGGCATACGAAAACAAACAGGGAGCAGTTCATGAATACGGAATGTTTAGTTGTTTTATGCCGCAGTAATTTTCGGCTTGTCATTTTCGACCGTGATAGAGATTTTTGTGACGTTGCCCTGACGGTGGTCGATAATTTCCGTAGCCATAGCATCCTCGATCTCCTTCTGGATAAGACGGCGCAGATTTCTGGCTCCGTAGGTGAGGGAATAGCTTTTCTTTGAGAGATATTCAATCAGAGCATCGTCATAGGTAAGAGCGATGTTCTTTTCGGTCATAGCCGTGCAAAGCTCGTTGAGCATTAGCCTCGCTATGCCGCGGAAGTTTTCCTCGGTCAGGCTGTTGAAGTAGACTATCTCATCGATGCGGTTTATAAATTCCGGACGCAGGAAGTCCTTAAGGGCCTTCATCGCACGGTCCTTGCCAAGATCGGATACGGAGCCGCCGAAGCCTACTTTGCCGTCCTTCCTGTCGCTGCCGGCGTTGGTGGTCATAATGATGACGGTGTTCTCGAAGTTCACCGTCCTGCCCTGCGCGTCGGTGACGCGGCCGTCGTCGAGTATCTGCAGAAGCACGTTCATGACGTCGGGATGGGCCTTTTCGATCTCATCAAAGAGTACGACGGAATAAGGCTTCCGGCGTATCTTTTCAGTAAGCTGTCCTGCTTCGTCATATCCGACATAGCCCGGAGGCGAACCGATGATGCGGGAGACGGAGTGCTTCTCCATAAATTCGGACATATCCAGACGGATGAGTGATTCTGGGGTGTTGAACAGATCCTCCGCGAGACGCTTTACTAGCTCCGTTTTTCCGACACCGGTGCTTCCCACAAAAATGAAGCTGACCGGCTTGTGCTTCGCTGAAAGACCGATACGGTTGCGCTTAATTGCGGCGCAAACGGTATCGACCGCCTCATCCTGCCCGATAATGTGGGCCTTCAGGCGTTTGTGCAGATCGGAAAGTCTCTCAAACTCGTCCTCGCGTATGCTGCTGGCCGGTATCTTGGTCCAGAGCTCAATGACGCGCGCAAGATTTTCCTCCGTCAAAGCAGGCTTGCCCTTTGCACGCAGACGCATCTGCTCGTCGGTAAGCTGCAGGCAGAGGCTGCGAATTTCAGCGAGACGGGCAAAATTTCCGTTATTTCCGCTCTCCGCAAGCAGAAGCTCACGCTCCTTGTCGAGATCGGCAAGCTCCTTGTTGATGGCGGACATTCTTTCAATGTCGGGGTTTTTGAGGTTAACGTCCGAGCAGGCCTCGTCAATGAGGTCTATCGCCTTATCAGGCAGATATCGGTCGGTAATATAGCGCTCGGACATTGTAACGGCCTTGCGGCACATCTCTTCGGGTATCGATACACCGTGATAGTCCTCATAGTAATGGGCAATGCCCTTGAGTATCTTGACGCTGTCATCGATCGAGGGCTCGGCGACGGTCACTGGCTGGAAGCGGCGTTCCAGAGCGGAATCTTTCTCGATGTGTTTGCGATATTCCGTGAAGGTCGTTGCGCCTATGACCTGTATCTCTCCCCTTGAAAGGGCGGGCTTCAATATGTTTGCGGCGTTCATACTGCCTTCGGCATCGCCCGCGCCGACTATGTTATGCACTTCGTCGATGACAAGTATGATGTTGCCCTGCTTGCGTATTTCCTCGATAAGACCCTTCATGCGGCTTTCAAACTGGCCGCGGAACTGCGTGCCGGCCACAAGAGCCGTCAGGTCAAGGAGCATGACTTCCTTGTCTCGGAGCTTATAGGGAACTCTTCCGTCCGCGATGCGCTGGGCAAGTCCCTCTGCGATCGCGGTTTTGCCGACGCCGGGTTCGCCTATCAGGCAGGGGTTGTTCTTCTGACGGCGGTTCAGTATCTGGATAACGCGTTCAAGCTCCTCCTCGCGCCCGACCATATTATCAAGAAGGCCCTCGCTTGCGCGTTCGGTTAGGTTAATGCAGTAGTTGTTCAGGAATTTCAGCTTTGAGTTGTTCCGTGCATATTGTTCCTTGGTATCGCTTTTGCCGGGACGGCTGTCATAGGGCTGCGGGGGCTGGGGATA
>JAJUHD010000144.1 GCA_029268085.1 Bacillota bacterium
GTCAACGCTCAGCAGGCCGTAAATATTATCAAGGTTCTTGTAGTAGCTGACCTCGCTTGTGACTTCTTCAATCTGCTTTGGCAGCGCTTCCTCAGCTTTGGCCGCCTCCCTGCTGCGGCGCTGGAGGTTTATACCGAGAGTAAGCAGCAGCCCTGTCATTACAAAGATCTGAACCGGCGGGAATCCGATTACGATCAAAGAGGGAAGGACACAGCCGGCAATTATGAGTACCTTTGGCTGAGACGTGAACTGCTTTATTACTTCGCTGTTAAGGTCCGCTTCGGACGCGGATCTCGTAACGACCATACCGGTAGCGATAGAAATCATCAGCGCGGGTATCTGGCTCATAAGGCCGTCGCCGACCGACGCAACGGAATATGTATTGACAACTGAACTAAAATCTCCGCCCTTTACCACACCGACGATAAGTCCGCCGATAAGGTTTATAAGGGTGATAACGATTGAAATTATCGCGTCTCCCTTTACAAATTTTGCGGCGCCGTCCATGGAGCCGAAGAAATCCGCTTCTCTCTGAATCTTTTCTCTGCGTGTTCTGGCCGTGCTCTCGTCAATGATTCCAGAGCTCAGATCGGCATCAATTGCCATCTGCTTGCCCGGCATAGCGTCCAGCGTGAATCTTGCCGAAACCTCGGCAACACGTTCAGCGCCCTTTGTTATAACTATAAACTGCACTAGAACAATTATAAGGAAAATTACAAGACCGACTATTACATCGCCCCGAATTACGAATTCGCCGAATGTTTTTATGACCTCGCCGGCATATCCGTTTCTCGTAAAAATTGAACGTGTTGATGAAACATTGAGTCCCAGTCTCAGAAGGGTTGTCATAAGCAGAAGCGACGGAAAAATGGAAAACTGCAGCGGTTCGTTTATGTACATCGATATTAAAAGAATGACTAGGGAAAGAGTCAGATTTAGGATAAACATAAAGTCGAGAAGCTGCGTCGGGAGAGGGACTATCAGCAGAGCGATAATAATAATGACAAATACCGCTACTCCGTTGTTCAGAAATCTCATGTTCATCCTATTTCAATTCCTTTTTCTTGATGCTGTATACAAATGCAAGCACCTCTGCTACCGCTCTGTAGAAATGCTCCGGAATCTCTTTGTCCAGATCCACAGATTCGTAAAGCGCGCGAGCCAGCGGTCTGTTTTCAATGACATAAACGTCGTTTTTCTCGGCTACGGCTATTATTCTTAGCGCCAAGCTGTCAGTTCCCTTAGCGATTACACGGGGCGCTGAGTTTTTGTCCTGATCATATTTAATCGCAACGGCATAATGCGTCGGGTTTCTGATTACGACATCGGCAGTCGGTACGCTCTGCATCATGCGGCGCTTTGCGCGCTGCTGCTGGATCGATCTGATGCGGCCTTTAATCTGGGGGTCTCCTTCTGTCTGCTTATACTCGTCCTTGACCTCCTGTTTTGACATTCGGAGGTTTTTTTCATATTGCCACCATTGATACAGATAGTCGGCGCCTGCAACAAAAATAAAGGTTACTCCCGCTTTGGTAACGATCGACATTATGATTGAGCCTGTCCTTGTAAGCGACTGTCCGAAAGTCATGTCCATCATCTGAGGCATAAGGAAAAGTTCGCTTTTGATTACCGAATATATAACATAGATGACTATAACGATTTTGAGGAGCGACTTTAAAAGCTCCACAAAACTGCGCATCGAAAATATTCTTTTAAACCCTTTCATGGGGTTGATTCTCTCGGCTTTGAAAGCAAACGCTTTTCCGGAAAAAAGCATTTTGGTCTGAAGCATTGTTGAAATAATGGCGACCAGACCGCAGACAAGCAGGGGTATCACTGCTGTTTTTGCAAAAACTATCAAAAGATTTATGAAAAAATGACTCAGCTCGCTATAAGTAAGCTCCGTTACCGTTGATGCCAGTTTGCTGAAGTACCTTATGCTCTCTTCCAGCGTCCTCATAATCGAAGGCATCATTAGTTTCAGGCAGTAGAACGTCGCCAAAAGGGTAAATATCGTGACAACTTCCTGGCTTAAGAAAATGTTGCCTTTTTTTCGCTCGTCCTTTTTTCGTTTTGGGGTCGCTTTTTCGGTTTTTTCGCCTGCCACTGTATCCCCCCCAAAGCGCCGGCAAGTTTGTCACTTCTATTTGATGACTCCTATGAGGTTCTGCATCTGAACGAATACTTCGTTTATATACGACTGGATAAATTCTGTTATTGGCACCGCAAACAGGAACAAAAGACCCAGTCCAAGGAGGATTTTGAACTGGAAATGTATCGAGAACACGTTGATCTGCGGGATTAGCTTCATAAGCACGCCCATCCCGATTTCAAGGACGAACGATGCCGCCATAAACGGAATTGCAAGGTGCATTATCAAACCGAAAGCCGATACGAACTGGGAACAGATAAAGCTGCCAACGTCAGCCCCGAAATTATAAGCTCCTAGACCCACAAGATCGAAAGTTGAAATTATAAGCCTGACAAATATCAGATGGCAGTCGGTTATAAAAAAATAAACGATGAACATGATCTGAAACAGGCCGCTGGAGAGCGAAGACTGAATATTCGTTGAAGGATCGAAAGCCCTTGCCATTGAAAGTCCGAAGCCCATATCTATTACATCGCCGGCGACAAACAGCAGATAGTAATAAATCTGAAAAACAAACCCGAAGCAAAGACCGGCAAAAAGCTCCTTAACCAAAGCAAAGACCAGCGAGAAGCCTTCGATTCCGCCCACAGCATCTGCTTGGACGGTAGGGATAATCAACAATGACAGCCCGAGAGCAAAGGCAATTCTGAACTGCACCGGCACGTTTTTGCGATTTAAAAGCGGATTAAAAAACAGCATTCCGCCTATTCTGGTAAAAACCAGCGCAAAAATATTAATATCGTTTATTGTCAAGCTAAGCATATTTTAAAGCCCGACCATCAGATTGATAAGATATGTGAAAAAATCCGTAAGATTTGTCAGCATCCAGGACCCCGCAACGATAAGAATAAGCGCGATCGCGATTATCTTCGGCACGAATGTCAGTGTCTGCTCATGTATCTGGGTCGCGGCCTGAAAAATTGAAATAATAAGTCCAATAAGTATACTGACAATCAGAAGAGGCGCAGAGAGCTTTAAAATAAGCCATAACGCATCTTTAAATACTGTCAGGGTCTCTCCCGGCGTCATGTCTATGACCATTCCTTTCCGCTACTCTGCTAAGCATAATACCAAAACAATATTCAGTAATGGAAGCTTCTGATGAGCATATCCATTATAAGGCTCCAGCCGTCGACAACTATGAAAAGCAAAAGCTTGAACGGCAATGAAATAGTCGTCGGCGGCAGCATTACCATACCCATTGACATAAGCGTACTGGCTACAATCATATCAATTACGAGAAACGGAAGGAATAGCAGGAAACCGATTAGAAACGCTCTCTTCAGCTCGCTTGTGATAAACGCCGGTACTATGATTTGAAGCCCAAGGTCTTTGAGCTGATCGGCATTGATCTCGGTAATTGTATTATTCTTATCCGAAATCGACAGAAACAGATTGAGATCGGCTGATTTCGTCTGTTTCAGCATAAATACTTTCAGCGGTTCCTGTACTTTATCAATCGCTTCCTCCTGCGTTATCTCCCCTGCCGAATAAGGCTTGATGGCGGTATCGTTCATTTCCGTAATCGTCGGGAACATAATAAAAAGCGAAAGAAACAGCGCAAGCCCAATCATAACCTGATTAGGCGGCGTCTGCTGCAGTCCAAGCGCATTTCTCAAAAACGAAAACACTATGATAATTCGTGTGAAGCTCGTCATCATAATGAGCAGAGAGGGCGCTAGGGCGATGAGTGCAAATGTGAACAGCAGCTTAAGGCTGTCCATAGTGCTGCCCTCTCCGTTAGTGTTTATCGTAAAATTAACCGGCTGCGCGGAAGCCCGTGACGAAAGAACTATGCAGAAGAACATCAGCAGCAATCCGAGCCCGAGTGATCTGTAGAATGTTTTTCTGCCGATATGTATTCTTTTTGATGCGGGTGCGGTGTCAAGGGTCTTTGATTTCATCAATTCTGTTCTCCATCGTCCGGCTTTTTGAATTTGCCTTTGATAACGTCGCGAAAAGTTGAAATAAAATCATTTTGCACAGGTATGTTTGCTTCCGAAAGGTCTGCAAACTGTCCTGCTTCAAATTCGCTGAGAAGCGTGAATTCATTGGGCGTAGAACCGATCAGAAAGACTTTCTCTCCCACTTTGACAAGAAGAAGCGATCTGTCTTTGCCGATGACCGTGCTGTCTATAACAGTTATGTTCTTTGATAAGCCGTAGTTTGGCTTGTAATGCTTTCCGACATATTTCGACACATAGTACGCAGCGGCAAATACTGCGATCATAAGGACTATCGTACCTATGATCGATAAAATCTCCGTCCAGCCATTCAAGCCCTTTTCACCTCTTGCTCAGTATCTGATGTTAAAGCGGAAGAATTTTATTCACGGTCTGGATGATGCGCTCAGCCTTGAACGGCTTAACTATGAAGTCCAGCGCGCCGAGCTTGATTGCTTCCATGACCATTGCTTCCTGCCCCATAGCAGAGCACATGATAACCTTTGCGTCCGAGTCAGCCGCTTTAATCAGGCGCAGAGCCTCAATGCCGTCTACATTGGGCATGGTAATATCCATTATGACCAGGTCAGGTTTCTCTTCTTTGTAAATTTCGACCGCGCGCTGGCCATCTTCGCCCTCAACGAAGTCGGTGTAGCCGGCCTTGGACAAATGTGTCTGAACCATTTTCCTCATAAATCCGGCATCATCTACAATAAGGATTTTATACATTGCTTGTTTCCTCCTACAAGTGTTACTTATTGTTCTTTTCGAGAGAATCTATCAGTTCTTTTGTTCCTACGATATCGGTAATTCGAATTCCGAAATTATCTCCGACAACAACTACGTCGCCATAAGCTAAAAGCTGTCCGTTAACTACAATTTCAGCCGGAGCGCCTGTTTGTTTGTCAAGTTCTATAACAGAGCCCTGTCCTAAATCAAGTACGTCTTTGATTTTCTGTTTTGCCCTGCCTATAACAACTGAAACATCAAGCGAAACGCCCATCAGCATATTCAGGTTTGAGCTGAAACCTGCTGTTGCCGGGCCGTTCTTTGAAAAATCAGGAAACTCCGCCTGTTTCACATTCAACGACGGCATTACGTAGCGCGGGCCTTGCTGCTGTTCCTGATAGGGATTGGCCTGACCGTAAGGATACTGCATCCCGTAAGGCTGTCCATAGGGCGGCTGCGGAAATGGCTGCTGGTATTGCATATACTGGAAAGCAGGGTCAAACGGCTGCTGGTAGGCCGGCTGATAAGGATAAGCATTGGTCTGGTTCGCCGCCGAAGGCTGATACTGCTGATCGTTAGGCTGCCAGAAAGCATGCTGCTGCGGTATCTCCTGCGGAGGCGGCATCTGCGGCTGCTGGTAAGCCGGCTGCTGCATCTGCTGAGGCGGCATAGCTGCCTGCGGCGGCTGCTGAGGCGACATAGCTGCCTGCGGCGGCTGCTGCGGCATCTGTTGAGGCGGCGTAGCTGCCTGAGCCGGCTGCTGCGGCATCTGCTGAGGCGGCGTAGCTGCTGCCTGCGGCTGAGGTGTTTTCTGCGTTTCGTCAATCCCGCCGTTTACAGACTGAACAATTTCCCTTGAAAAGCCCAGCGGCATTATACAGCTGAAAGACGTATCCAGAGTCTCCTTAATTGTCATTTTAAATGAAATCGCAACAACATTTTCATCCTTGTCTATATCGTCAATAATGTCCTGCGTTTCATCCGAATTTTCAACCAGTATCGCCTGTGGCGTTGAAATGTTGATTGTTTTATTTAGCATTTCCGACATGGCCGTTGCCGAAGAGCCCATCATCTGGTTCATCACTTCACAGGCCGCGCTCATACTCATTTCGTCAAATTCGTATTCGTCGGTATTTGTAAAATCGTTGCCCATCAGCAAATCGAGAATGATGCCCATATCTCTGCGCTTGATCACAATAACATTTGTTCCGGTCAGGCCTTCGACATATTTGATTTTTACCGCAACTGCCGGCTCAAGCGCGGAGAAGTCAACATTCTGCAGCTGGTTCTGGCTAATATTCGGAGTGGTAATGACAACTTGCCTCTCAAGCATGGTTGAAACTGCTGTTGCAGCCGCACCCATGCTGATGTTCATTATTTCCCCTATTGTATCAATTTCATCTCCGGTAAGTATCTTACGATCCTCGTTCAACCGTTATCCCTCTCTTCTGTCTTCAAATAAACTTTCTGCGTTAACGAGCTTCAAAGCCATCTTGGAGTCAACTTCGCCGAGTCTGGCTTTATAGCAAGGAATCCCTTCAACGCTTACTGTGATATCTTCATTGATTTTTTTGTTGAGAAAAATAACGTCATTAACCTGCAGCTGCGCTATTTCTCCTAAGCTCATCAGGCAGTCGTCCAGATGCGCTTCCAAGCTGATTTCCGACTGCTTCAAATACTCAAACATCGTTTCGCGCTTCTGTTTGTCCCGGACAGCATCCTGCTTCTTTGACGGATGGTTATATTTTACGGATAGGCTGCTGATAAGCTCCTCAAGGTTTTCGGCCGGCATGCAAATATTTGCCGTACCTTTA
>JAJUHD010000145.1 GCA_029268085.1 Bacillota bacterium
CAAGCGTCGGTATTTCCGAAAAGCTGTTTGTTTTTCTTTCGTTGGTGCCTGTTTCATTCATGTATGCACTTTCCGCATTTGTTGCTCAAAACGTGGGAGCAAAGCAGGAAGAGAGGGCAATAAAGGGCTTGAGGGCGGGGATGCTCGCGTCCTTTGCTTTCGGTATATTTACGTTCACGCTTACATTTTTCGCGGGTAATATTCTTGCATCCTTTTTTGAAAACGACCCCATTGTAATCGCCTCGACGCAAAGCTATCTGCGCGGTACTTCAGCAGAATACCTGCTCGTGCCATTCGTCTTTTGCTTTCTCGGCTATTTTAACGGGATAGGAAAGACTGCCTTCGTGATGATTCAGGGACTCATATCGTCGTTCGCTGTGAGGATACCGCTGAGCTATTTTCTGAGCCATATGCAGGATACAAGCCTATCCACGATCGGCCTTGCCGTTCCGATCTCCACCTTTTCCTCCCTCCTCATATGTGCAGTCTTTTATGTGTTCGTGCGCAGAAAGCGCCTTGCGATGGACGGGCTTTAAAAATTGGCAAAAACGGGTATAATCTTATGAAATAGCGGTTTTAGGGATTTAACAATTTATTGACATTAAACCTGAAAACTGATAAAATTTATCAGTCATATTGTAGATTTCGCTATGAAAAAGTCAGCGGAAAGCAGGCAGTGCAAAGCGAGGGAGAACGGTGAAAGCTCCTCACAGGCACTTTTCGCAGCCGCTTTTGAGCGACCCGTGAGAACGGGCGGGCTGTCCCCGTTAGAAGACAGCATAAGATGCTCCGTTTTCGGGGTAAATTAGGGTGGTACCGCGAAGCCATGCTCTCGCCCCTAAATTGCAGGGGATGAGAGCATTTTCTTTTAGAGAGAATTATATTGGAGGAACGCAAAAACATGGAAAAATTCGGACTCAACGAACTTAGAGAAAAATTTTTATCATTCTTTGAAAGCAAGGGGCATCTTCGCCTGCCAAGCTTTTCTCTTATACCGCAGAACGATGCTTCGCTGCTGCTGATAAACTCAGGGATGGCTCCGATGAAACCATGGTTCACGGGCGAACAGGAACCGCCGCGCCGCCGTGTCTGCACCTGCCAGAAGTGCATCCGTACGGGCGATATTGAGAATATTGGACACACCGCACGCCACGGCACCTATTTTGAAATGCTCGGAAACTTCTCATTCGGTGATTACTTCAAGCATGAAGCCATTGCGTGGAGCTGGGAATTTTTAACATCTCCCAAATGGTTGGGAATGGATCCGAACAGGCTTTATCCCTCCGTTTATGTAGAGGATGACGAGGCTTTCTCAATATGGCGCGACGAGATCGGCATACCAGAGGACCGCATAACGAGGCTAGGCAAGTCGGACAACTTCTGGGAACACGGTTCCGGTCCGTGCGGTCCCTGCTCCGAAATATATTTTGACCGCGGAGAAGAGCACGGCTGCGGCAAGCCCGACTGCAAGGTCGGCTGCGACTGCGACCGTTTTATCGAGATATGGAACAACGTGTTCAGCCAGTTCAATAACGACGGAGCCGGACATTACACCGAGCTTGCACAAAAGAATATTGATACCGGCATGGGCCTTGAGCGCCTTGCCGTAGTATGTCAGGGCGTTGATTCCCTGTTTGACGTAGATACGGTCATGAGCATCACGAACAAGGTGAGCGAGATAACCGGCGCGAGCTACGGACAGTCTAAGAAGGCTGATATCTCGCTGCGGGTAATTACCGACCATATCCGCTCGGCAACAATGATGATCTGTGACGGCGTCCTGCCCTCCAACGAGGGACGCGGCTATGTCCTGCGCAGGCTTCTGCGCCGCGCAGCCCGCCACGGAAAGCTGCTCGGCGTGAACGAGCCATTCCTCTATGAGGTATGCGCAACGGTCATCAATGAAAGCAAGGTCGCATACCCTGATCTCGTCCAGAAGCAGGACTATATCACCCGCGTTATCAAAATCGAGGAAGAGAATTTTGCCAAAACCATTGACGCAGGCATGAAGATTGTCTCCGAAATGCTTGAAGAGCATAAGAAAAACGGCGCGGCCATGTTCAGCGGAGCCGATGCATTCAAGCTATACGACACTTACGGCTTCCCCGTAGATCTTACGGCGGAAATTGCCGAGGAGCAGGGGCTTAAGATAGACCGCAAGGTTTTCGACGAGTGCATGCAGGAGCAGAGGGTACGCGCAAGAGAGGCGAGAGCCGCTCTCGGCGACCTTGCATGGGCGGGCATCGACCTTGGCCTCGACACAACACCGACTCAGTTCACAGGCTATGACCGCTTTGAGGATGAGTGTAAAGTTCTTGCCATCGTCGTGGGCGAGGAACTGTCCGCGAAAGCGCGCGAGGGCGACGAAGCCATTATTGTCCTCGACAAAACTCCGTTCTATGCGGAAATGGGAGGCCAGACTGCCGATCATGGCTCTATCAGGACAGCGCATGGCGACTTTGAGGTCACCGACGTCCAGAAGAACAAGGCCGGTAAGTATATGCACCACGGCGTAATAAGAAGCGGCGAGATCTCCGTTGAGGATACTGTGACGGCGAAGATAGATGCGGAGCGACGGCAGGCAATCATGCGCGCACACTCCGCTACGCATCTTCTCCACAAGGCGCTGAGGACCGTTCTCGGCGACCATGTCGAACAGGCAGGTTCGCTGGTCGAGCCGGACAGGCTCCGCTTCGATTTCACACATTTTACTGCCATCGGCGAGGATGATCTGAAGCTCGTCGAGAAGTACGTCAACCGCGCGATACTCGAGGGTTATCCAATCGACATAAGAGAGATGCCTATTGAAGAAGCAAAGAAACTGGGTGCCATGGCTCTGTTCTCCGAAAAATACGGCGACGTGGTCCGGGTCGTCAACATGGGCGGCTATTCGGTCGAGCTCTGCGGCGGAACACACCTTGACAATACCGCGAAGGTTGGACCCTTCCGCATCAAGAGCGAGTTTTCCGTCGCTTCAGGCGTAAGGCGTATAGAAGCCATTGCCGGTGAGCTCGTCATGGAGGAGCTGCGCGAGGCTTCCGAAATGCTCCGCCGCATAGCCGAGACGCTGAAAACTAACCCGAACGAGCTTGAAGAGAAATTTGCGCAGTTCCTTCAGGAGGCAAAGAACAACCGCAAGATAATCGAAAAGCTTCAGGCGCAGCAGCTGAAAGCGGAGGCCGATAGGGTCATGTTCGGCGCGAAGACCGTTAAGGGCCTCAAGGTCATAACGGGAATTTTCCCCGATCTGTCCGCAGACGATCTGCGCCAGATGGGCGATATGCTCCGCGACAAGGATGAGAACATAGTCGTCGTGCTTGCATCCGTACTCGGCGATAAGATCAGCCTTCTCTCCGTCTGCGGCGACGCGGCCATTAAGAAAGGAGTCCGCGCAGGCGATCTGATAAAACATGTCACCGCGATAACAGGCGGCAGCGGCGGCGGCAAGCCTGAGCGTGCGATGGGAGGAGCGAAGGATGAGCTTATGCTTGATAACGCCCTTGCGACGATAGACAACTATGTTAATGAAAAAGCTAAAGACTGAGCTATAGTCTGAAAGGAGAAGCGTAATGTCAGACTGTATTTTCTGCAAAATTATTGCCGGGGAAATACCATCCACCAAAATTTACGAAGACGACAAGGTAATAGCGTTCCGCGATATACACCCTCAGGCCCCCGTGCATTTTCTTGTTGTCCCTAAAGAGCACATCAAGTCCGCAGCGGAGATTACAACTGAAAATGCCGGCATTGTCGCACATTGCTTCGAGGTTATAGCGAAGCTCGCCGTGCAGGAGAAGCTGGATAATGGTTTCCGTATTATCAACAACTGCGGCGAAAACGCGGGACAGACCGTTCCGCACATACATTTCCATGTACTCGCGGGAAAGCCTTTGGGCGAGACGCTGGTGTAACTTAAAAATCATTTGATCAAACGCCTGACGGCGGGCAGTGATGTCCGCCGTCTTTTCTGAACCGGACATGGGGGGAGGAACAAGATATGCGAAAGCTCGCAACGACCGCTGCCGCTTTCTCTGCGGCAGTCTTTGTTTCGCATTATTTCGTGCCGCCCCGTTTTTATATTCTTTGCGCCGTAATATTTGCCGCTCTTTCATTTTCGGCGCTGTTTTTAAAAGGCAATATGCGAACGCGCGTTTTGCTGATTATGATATCCGCAGCGACCGGCTTTTCGGTGAGCTTTATTTCCTATCAGTACAGGATTCTGCCTGCGCTCGAGCTCTCGGAAAGCGGCATGTTCGTGACCGCAAAGGTTACGGACTATCCGGAGGTACACGAGGAGTACTCAACCGTGACCGTAAAGCTCACAGGGGATAATGTTCCGCATCTCGGGGCGCTGCTCTATTCCTTCGGGGACGAGTTGAGAGAGCTTGAGCCAGGGAATATCATAAAAGCCGACGTAAAGCTCAAGACCGCCGGCGAGCGCTACGGCGAGGCCTTCAGCGGGAACAACGCGGAAAATATTTATCTGCTGTGCTATCTGAACGGCGAGCTTGAAGTTACGGGAAAGGGCGCTGCGGCCTTTCTCTATTTCCCAAAAACCTTTGCCAAAAGCATAAAGGAAGCTGCGGCAAAAGTTTTTTCCGAAGATACCGCCCCGTTAATGACCGCCCTGCTTACCGGCGATACAAGCAAGCTCTATCAGGATACCGTGCTCTATGCGAATATGGCCGAGGCGGGAGTGCTGCACGTCGTCGCGGTTTCAGGTATGAACGTCGCGTTTCTTGCGGGTTTTATCAGCCTGATCGTGCGAAGGAAGAAGCTCGCATCTCTGATAAGCATCCCGATAGTATGGATTTTTGTTCCCTTTGCGGGTGGGACACCCTCGGTCGTCCGGGCGGCTTTTATGATAACAACGGTGCTCTTAGCACCGGTTTTACGCAGGGAGAGCGACGGACTTACCTCGCTTGCCGCGATCCTCGCTCTGATGCTTCTTATCAACCCCGCCGCCTGCGCATCCGTGAGCCTTCAGCTATCGTTTTCCGCAATGCTGGGCATGATACTCATAACGCCGAAGATATATAAACCGCTTTATCAAAAAGTACATTCAATTTTCGGAAAAGGCAGGCCAAAAGGTTTACATAATATTGTGGCGTATAAGCTGCTTGCGGACGCCGGCGCAGCCTTTGCCTCGACAATCGGGGCGCTTGTATTCACTACGCCGATTGCGGTGCTGTATTTCGGATATGTATCACTTATCGGCATACTCGTCAATGTGCTCATTTTCTGGGCTGTCTCGGCAGCGTTTATTCTCGGCGGCATCGCTTGTATACTGGGTCTTATTTGGCTGCCGATGGGAATAGGAATCGGTACTTTGACAAGTATACTGGCAAGGTATATGATTGCACTGGTTGAAATTGCCGCCTCAGTGCCTTATGCCGCTGTTTATGTCAAGGGAAACTATTTCGGCTGGTGGCTTGCTTTAGTTTACATAATATTTGTAATTTGCTGCATTTTCAAACGTAAAGAAGGCTTTCGTCCTGTAATACCCATATGTCTTGCGGTAATCTCATTGTGCTGTGTAATATTTGTTACCGAATATGACATAAACGGCGCTGACGGCAGCATAACGGTCGTGGATGTTGGTCAGGGACAGAGCCTTATACTTACGGCCGGAGACGCTACGGCAGTCATTGATTGCGGCGGAAAAGGCAAAAATACCAATGCCGGAGATGCTGTTGCGGGGCTGCTTCTCGGGAACGGGAGAGATAAAGTGGACGTACTGCTGCTAACGCATTTTGATGAGGATCATGTGAACGGCGTAATGAGACTGATGAGTCGTGTAACCGTGCAGCAGCTTGTCATTCCAGACGGCTCCTTTGATAAACCAATACGTCAAAAGATTCTCGAACTTGCCGAAATACTTGGCACCGAGGTTTACATAATTAAACAAGATTCGGTTGTTGATGCCTGCGGCCTTGAAATTGGGATATATTCCACGTTCACTCAGAGCGAACTCTCGCTAATCTTCCTTGCAAGCATGGGCGGCTTCGACACGCTCGTAAGCGGGGACGCGGGCTTTCCGGAGGAAGAGGAATTTCTTGCCGCGCATAATCTTCCGGATGCCGAACTGTTTATTGCCGGACATCATGGTTCGAAATACTCAAGCTCCGCAGAGCTTCTCGATGCGCTGAAAGCGGAATACGCCGTAGTCTCCTGCGGATACAATACCTACGGTCACCCGACGGAGGAAGCCCTCTCGCGCTTTGCGGCTGCGGGAATGCAGGTATACAGAACAGACAAATCAGGCAATATTACTTTTAACATTGACGGATAGGAGGACGGGACGGCTGCATGGCGAAAAACAATAGGGATAAGAAAACGGATTATGGCGCTGTCCTTCGGGAACTCAGGGACAAGGGACCGGAAAGGCTCTATCTGCTATGGGGCGCCGAGGACTATCTGCGCGAAAGCTTTTTTGACGAGATAAAAAAACTCTGCCTTGCAGAAGGCAGCGCCGGCTTCAATCATCACAGGCTGTCAGGCTCGCCGCTAGATATGCGGAGCTTCGCCGAGGCTGTGGACGCCGTCCCCTTCATGGGCGAAAGAACGCTCGTTGAGGTGCGCAATTTTGATATCAATTCGGTGAAGGACGATGAGGCCGACAGGCTCAAAGACA
>JAJUHD010000146.1 GCA_029268085.1 Bacillota bacterium
ACGCGGCCTGCGCCCTTGACCTCGTTCGAAATTCTCGACGAAATGCGCGAAAGCAGGCTGTGCGAAAGCGGTGCGTATTCGGCGGTCATAAAGTCACTGGTTATGACGGCCCTGACGGCGATTATGTCGTCATACTTGCGCTCGTCGCCCGCGACACCGACTGAGCGGACGCCCGGCAGGACGGCGAAATACTGGCTGGGCGGGTTCTTCATCTTCCCGATCTCCTCGCAGACGATGTTGTCCGCCTCACGGAGTATTTCGAGCTTCTCAGGAGTTATCTCGCCAAGGATGCGGACGGCAAGTCCCGGGCCCGGGAAAGGCTGGCGGTTGACAAGCTCGTCGGGTAGGTTCAGCTTCCTGCCGAGCGCCCTTACCTCGTCCTTGAACAGTCCGCGGAGCGGCTCTATAAGGCCGTCGAAGCCGATATTCTCCGGCAGTCCCCCGACGTTGTGGTGGCTCTTTATTGTAGCGGTCGTCCCGCCGCCGGATTCGACGATGTCCGGATATATCGTGCCCTGTGCGAGGAACGGGATATTGCCGAGCTTTTTTGCTTCCTCCTGGAACACCTCGACAAATTCCTTTCCAATTATTTTGCGCTTCTTTTCGGGCTCCGTGACGCCCTTCAGCCCGCGAAGGAACCTTTCGGCGGCATTTATCCTAATGAAATTAAGCTGTCTGTTTGCGAAGACCGCCTCGATCTTGTCTCCCTCATTCTTGCGCATGAGGCCGTGGTCCACGAACACGCAGGTGAGCTTACCCGGAACCGCCTTTTCGATGAGCGCCGCGCAAACGGACGAGTCCACGCCGCCGGAAAGCGCGAGCAGTATCTTCTTGTCCCCGACTTTCTGTCTTATCTCGGCCGCCGCTGATTCAAGGTAATCATCAATGTTGTAATCGCCCTTGGCCTTGCAGATTTTAAAAAGGAAATTGCGCAGAACCTCCGTGCCTTTGTCGGTGTGCCTGACTTCCGGATGGAACTGCACAGCGTAAAGCCTGCGTTCCTCACAGACACAGGCAGCATTTTTGCACCGCGAGGTCGAAGCGATACGCGTGAAACCCTCCGGCAGGTCCTTAACAATGTCGCCGTGGCTCATAAGGGTCATGGCTTTTTCGCTGAGCCCTTCGAAAAGCGCATTGCCAGTCTGAAGCTTGGTACGGATGCGGCCGTACTCCCCTCCCCCAATTCCCGGAGCGACATTCCCGCCAAGAGTATAGCACATAAGCTGCATACCATAGCAGATGCCTAGCACAGGAATACCAAGCGAAAATATCTCAGGATCGCATTTTGGAGCGTCAGGTCCGTAAACGCTCTTCGGCCCGCCGGTCAGAATCAGCCCGATAGGCGCAATTTTTCTAACCTCGTCCGCTGAAATATTCCCGGGCTTTATCTCCGAATATACCGAAAGCTGCCTGACGCGAGAGGCGATCAGTTCCTTATACTGCCCGCCGAAATCAAGAACCAATACCGTTTCGTTTTTCATTAGCAAATTCCCCACAAATAACGTAAAGATGTTTTTTACATTATACTACCTTTTTCGGGTGATTAAAAGTCAGTTAAATCATAATTTTATGGCTCTAACCCCCTCTTGCGTTAGTCACAAATTATAAAACCCTCGCCAGCCGGTATTGTTTGTCAATGTTGTGTTATTTTTATAAAAAAACATTGTGGAAGATTTAGGTTGCATCCAATGTCCGGCAGTGCTATTATAGATTTGAAATTTTATATAAAATTCTTTATCTATTAATGGGGTGCTTATGGTCACGGACTTTGAAGAACTATATCGCTATCTCCGTCTTGCACATTATCAGAAGCTTTTCGCGACGATCAGCGAGAAACCGGGAAGTCTCAGCGCGACGGAGGCTTTTTCCGCGGAAGTAATATATCTGCTGGGCGAACCGACTATCGGTGAATTTGCGGATTTTTTGGGGATATCACAGCCGAACGCCTCGTATAAGGTCATCTCTCTTGTTTCAAAGGGTTACATCACCAAGCAGCCCTGCGAGGACGACAAACGCGAGTGCCGGCTTATTGTGACCAAAAAATTTCGGGATTATTATGGCAGTCAGGTTCCCGACATATCAAATATATTAAAGGATTTTTCCGAAGAGGAAAGCGCCGTAATACGGAAGCTGTCGAAGATCCTCGCGGATGAGATTTCAAAAACCCTGAACACAAAGGAATGACCGCTTAATCTGAGGAGGATTATTATGGATATTTTTAAAAAATGCGAAGATAGGTCGCGAGTAGACGAAGCCCGCGAAAGGAATGTTTATCCCTATTTTCACGCTCTGGAGTCACGGCAGGACGTAGAGGTGATAATGGAGGGCAAACGCAGGATTATGCTCGGTTCCAATAACTATTTGGGATTGACGATCAACCCGAACGTCATTGAGGCAGGACTAAAGGCAATCGAAAAATACGGTACTGGCTGCAGCGGCTCGCGTTTTCTTAACGGCACGCTGAATATGCACCTTGAGCTTGAGGCTGAGCTTGCCGAATTCCTTCATAAGGATGCTGTTGTTACCTTCTCTACCGGCTTTCAATCAAACCTCGGTATTATCAGCGCAATAGTCGGACGAACGGACTATGTCATCTGCGATAAGGAAAACCACGCCAGTATCTATGACGGCTGCAAGCTTAGCTACGGCAAAATGCTCCGATACAAGCACAACGATATGGCAGACCTTGAGCGCATGCTCCAGAGCGTGCCCGAGACCTCCGGGATCCTGATTGTGACGGACGGTGTCTTCAGTATGGGCGGCGATATTGCAAACCTCCCTGAAATCGTGCGGCTCGCCAAAAAATACGGCGCCCGTACAATGGTCGATGACGCGCACGGTCTCGGCGTTATCGGCGAGGGCGGACGCGGTACGGCAAACTATTTCGGGCTTGAGGGCGATGTCGATATCATTATGGGCACCTTCTCAAAGTCTCTCGCCAGTCTCGGCGGTTATATGGCGTCCTCGGCTAGGGTCGCCGACTATGTGCGCCACAATTCCCGTCCCTTTATCTTCTCTGCCTCGATGACTCCCGCAAGCTGCGCCTGCGCTCTTGCCGCTTTGCGCGAACTCAAAGCGCATCCGGAGCTTGTCGATAAGCTCGCTCACAATTCGCAGTATGTACGCGACGGGCTCAAAGCCCGCGGGATAAGGATTCTCGAAAGCACCACGCCTATAGTACCGATCTACACTTATGAGACCTTCCGTACGCTCGGGATAGCCAAAGATCTCTATGACGCCGGCGTCTACGTCAACTCAGCCCTTCCTCCCGCAACCGCTCCGACCGAATGTCTGCTCCGTACGAGCTACATGGCGTCTCATAACGAGGCGATACTTGACGAGGCGATGGACATCATCAAGAAAGTTTTAGAGAGCGATAAATGGGCAATGTAGTTGTGATAACCGGCGGCAGCAGCGGCATCGGAAAAAGCACTGCCCGCCTTTTCGCGGGCAAGGGCTGGACAGTTTATGAGCTGAGCCGTACCGGAAAAAGCGAAAACGGCGTTATTCATATCACCGCCGATATAACAAAGCCTGAGGATGTCCGGAATGGCTTCAAAATGGTCTTTGAAACTGAAAACAGGCTCGACCTGCTCATCAACAACGCCGGAATGGGCATTTCAGGTGCCGTTGAATTCACCGATCCAGCGCAGGCACATAAAATCTTCGACGTAAATTTCTTCGGCACTTTCCTCTGCTGCAGGGAAGCACTGCCCTACTTGCGAAAAACGGAGAATTCGCGTATAATTAATTTAAGCTCTGTCGCCGCTCCGCTCTCTATACCCTTTCAGTCGTTTTATTCCGCGACAAAGGCTGCGGTTAATTCATTTACGCTCGCACTCTGCAACGAGGTCCGCCCTTTCGGTATTAAAGTCAGCGCGGTCATGCCGGGCGACGTGCACACAGGCTTCACCGCCGCGCGGGAGAAAAACGAGGACGGCTCGGAGCTTTACGGCGGAATGATAAAAAGGGCTGTCTCGTCCATGGAAAAGGACGAGCTTTCCGGTATGAGCCCCGATTACATAGCTTCCGTTATCTACCGTATATCGCAAAAAAGCAGCCCTAAGGTTCTCTATACTGCCGGGGGAAAATATAAGCTTTTTGTGACGCTTGCCAAACTTCTGCCCACCGATCTCAGCAATAGGATCGTCGGGAAATTATACAGCTGAACGCTTCGGTTCGGCTAACTCCTTATCCAGCGGCAAGGAAATTTTGTCGGATCAGGGCTTTCCTTGCCAAAAGGCGCTCACAGAGTGGGCGCCTTTCTTTCCGCGTTTCCATAGATCCGGTCAAGGGTCTGAGTATTGGCTGGTTTTGTCCGATTTTTAAGTTAAATTAAGCCTGAAGCCTTATGCTGTATTCATACAAAACATCTTTTCATTTTTGTTTCTTCTCCCTCTTTTCATACCTCCCCATAAAAAAGGGCCGCCCTAGGGCGGTTCCTTTTTTATGCTATTTATTTGCCTCAAAAATTATCTATACGACCTTAAGATCCTTTTTATATTCTACGAGCTTCTGCCTCAAGCTTCTTTGCGAAGTCTACCGCACCGCTAACTTCGCTCTTGTTGGGATGCCCGAGCTTCACAACTATAAAATTGCCAAAGCAGCGGTATTCGTCTATGACCTTGATCCCCTTTTCCTCAAGGATGCTGCGGAGGCTGTCCTGCCCCTTCTTGTTAGAAACGCTGGATGTAATAAGAGCAGCGCTTTTCACCTTTTCCGCACTCAGCCCTTTAACGAACTCAAGCATCTCGGGCATGCTTTCGCCGCCGTAAATCCCACCGACGATGAACAGAAGGTCGGTCTGATCCAAAACAGGATTCTCCTTGACGTTCTGTGCTTTCACCTGCAGAGCTTTTCCGACTGCTTCTGCAATTTTTTGGGAATGTTTGGTCATAGTTGCATAAATGATGCCAGTTTTACTCATGATTCATAATTCCTTTCTAATGATTTCTGCGTTTCAAACATGTTTTCTATCTCTTCGGCGCTCAGATTGGGAAGCCTTACGATCATCAGGTTGAAGCCGATAAAAAAAGCTCCGGATGGAAAATGCGGCTCTTTCCGCGTCCATGCTCCTGACTATGCCAGCCTCCATGTCTTTTTCTGTACTGCCGCAAGATTAGGCAGCCATATCGGAGGGCTAGGCTTATTACTTGCGTATTTGTGGAGTACAATAAGGTTATACTTTTCCGGTTCTTCCAAAGCAAGCTGCAGCTTTCCGTGACCTTTTCCTCTTTATCGGTTGTATATTAGTCTGAAAATTCATGCCGTTACATCGGCTTCCGCGGCCTTGATATATGCGGTCAGGTCGTCCGGCGCGATTATAATCTGCTGCCCGCGGATACCCGCGCTTACCGCTATCTCGCCGAAAAGCTGCGCGGTTTCGTCAATGTAGGCCGGATAAGTCTTCTTCATCCCAATCGGCGAACAGCCGCCGCGAACATACCCCGTCAGGTTGAGCAGCTCCTTTACATGGGTCATCTCGATCTTTTTATTGCCGGAAGCCGCCGCGGCCTTGCGCAGGTCCAGTTCGCAGCATACCGGTATGCAGAAAACGGTTATGCCCGTTTTATCCCCTCTTGTCACAAGCGTCTTGAATACCTGCTCTGCCGGCATACCGATGGCTTCCGCCGCATGTGTTCCCGACAGGTCCGATTCGTCATACTCGTATTCAGTTGTTCTGTAAGCGATACCCGCCGCATCCAGCAGACGCATCGCATTTGTCTTTGTCATACTTTTTCCTTCAGTCAAAGTTTTCTTTGCTCTATTATACAGGACGTTTCCCGAAATGCAACCAAATGCTTGCCCGTTTTCTTTTAAGATGCTACAATCATCCATATACTTCCTATGCGAAAGGGGACCAGCCGTTGAAAAGCGCAAAAGACGACATAGTTTTGGAAGTCAAAGAGGACGGCAGACTCCTCGATACCGTCCGTAAGGAGCTCTCAAGGCTGCCTTCCGGAAAGGTCAAATCATATCTTGAGCACCGCATGATATCTGTGGACGGAATCATTACGAGCAAGTTCGACTATCCCGTGAAGCGCGGGCAGACTGTCAGAATAAAGCAGTCGACCGTGAACTCGTATGCTTCGCCGCTTCCGATACTTTATGAGGATGCTGACCTTCTGGCGGTCAGCAAGCCCGCGGGCCTTCTCTCCGTTGCAAACGAGAACGAAAAGGAAAATACGGTGATTAGACTTCTGCGCGACAGCGGCATTGAGCCGCTCTATGTCGTCCACCGTCTCGACCGTGACACCTCTGGCGTGCTGCTGTTCGCAAAAAGTCCGGAGATACACGACAGGCTGAAGAACAACTGGGACGAGCTCGTCAAAAGAAGAGAATATACCGCTATATGCGAGGGAATTTTCGCAGAAAAAAACGGGCGGTGCGAAAGCCTCCTGCGCGAAACGGCAGATCACTTCGTCTATTCCGCCAAGTACGGCGAGGGAAAGCTTGCCGT
>JAJUHD010000147.1 GCA_029268085.1 Bacillota bacterium
AAAAAGGAAATTAAGCTCGGCGGAACCGTTACGGCCGGTAAGGTACTCGTGGACGGCACCGGTGTCGGCGACGTCGGCAGCATCGTTCTGCGCGACAGGCGTCACCTTGCGCAGGACGGCATGGTGGTTGTTGTAATGACGCTTTCAGCCGAGGATGCGAGCCTTATCTCCGGCCCCGATATCGTTACGCGCGGCTTTGTCTATGTCAAAGAGTCCGACGTGCTGCTGGAGGAGCTCAAGAGAGTCACGCTCGAATCTCTGGACGCTTGCGAGAACCAGCGTATAACAGATTGGGCTACGATTAAGGCGAAAGTCAAGGCGAACCTCTCCGGCTATCTCTACAAAACGACAAAGCGCAGTCCCATGATCCTGCCCGTTATCATGGAAGTATAAAATGTTTAAAGCCCTGCGGAAACCGCAGGGCTTTTCTATCGGATATTCCTCTTGCGAAAACACTGAATTTGCGGTAAACTGGCAGCATTATTAAAATGAGGTATCAGTTTATGAACATTCCTCTATTCGACGCGCACTGCGACACCATCCTTGAAGCAAAAAACAATAACTGCGGGATAAGGGAGAACAAGCTTCATGTCGACCTGAAGCGCGGAAGACAATATACGCCTTACGCCCAGGTGTTTGCGGTGTTCACAAGACCTGTAATGAACTGGACAGAGATGGATTTCTCAAAGGACTGGCCTGCCGACGTGCTAAAAAACATTGGGGAGGAGCTTCTTAATAAGCTGCTTTATGAATTTGAAGTCAACTCCGATATACTTGCGCTGTGCAGAAGCACATCTGATATTAAATCCGCAGCGAATTGCGGCAAGGCCGCAGCGCTCATCGCGATTGAGGGCGCGGAGCTTCTGGGCTGCGAAATAAGTGAGCTGGAGCGTGCCTATGAAAAGGGCGTAAGGCTTGTGAACCTTTGCTGGAACTATGACAATGCCATATGCGGCGCCGCAAACGGACAGACAAAGTCAGGGCTTACGGAACAGGGTGCGGAATTTGTAAAAAGAATGCAGGAGCTTGGCATAGCCGTTGACCTTTCCCACGCTTCCGAAAAAACGTTCTGGGATGTCGCGGAGATCGCGAAAAGGCCGATCATCGCAGGACACTCAAATTCGAAGGCTGTCTGCGGCAGTCCGCGCAACCTGACCGACAGTCAGTTTAAAGAACTGGTGCGGCTCCGCGGGGTCGCGGGACTCAACCTCTGTCCCTCATTCCTCAACGACAGCGGAGAAGCCGGTATCGACGATATCATCCGCCATGCTGAGCATTTCCTTGAGCTTGGCGGAGAAAAGGCCGTGTGCCTCGGCGGCGACCTTGATGGTATCGACAAGCCCCCTAAGGGCATATCGGGCATAGAAGGCTATGGCGAAATATATGAAGCCATGCTTAGGCGGAATTACAAGGAAGACCTTGTGCGCGATATTTTCTATAATAATCTTTTAGATGTATTGGAGAGAGTACTGTGAATATCCAGATATTCGGAAAATCAAAGTGCTTCGACACAAAGAAAGCAGAGAGGTATTTCAAGGAGCGCAGGATCAAGTTTCAGAACATCGACCTGCCGCGCTTCGGAATGAGCCCGCGCGAGCTTGAGAGCGTTATCGCATGCGTCGGACTTGACGCGCTTATTGATGAAAAGGCGAAGGATGCGGAGCTGCTGAAATATCTTGCTTATGACGCGGACAAGGCGCAAAAGCTCCTTGAGAACCCGTCACTTATAAAGACTCCGATAGTCCGAAACGGAAAGAAAGCCACCGTTGGCTACCGCCCCGAGATTTGGATGGATTGGGAATAGCCTGTAAACTGATAAATTATGGGAATATTTTCCCGGACGGCTTGAGTTTATCGAAGTACAGAGTAATAACTATATAGAAATATATAGAAATAGAATAATTTATTTGGGAGGCTACAATATGGCGTTTGTATGGACAAAGGATTTGGAAACAGGTCACACCATGATAGACAATGAACACAAGCAGCTTATCAAGGCGGCGGATGAACTGGTGGAAGCCTGCGGTCAGGGAAAAGGCCGTCAGGAATTGGGGAACGCAGTGGAGTTTCTCTCTAATTATACTAAAACCCATTTTGCGCATGAAGAAGAACTGATGGTAAAGAACAAGTATCCTGATTATACCTCTCATAGAAGCTGGCATCAGGCTTACATCAAGGAAATCGAGAATGTTTTCGGCAGGCTGAAAAAAGAGGGTGCAACCATCGCTCTTGTCGCTGAGGTTAACATGAAAGTAAGCCAGTTGATCCTGCATATAAAATCCTTGGACTTGAAGCTTGCTCAATTTATGCAAAATAATGTTAAAAAATGAAAAAACGGACAGCTTTATAGCTGTCCATTTTTTTCACTTATACAGACAATTAGTCCATTACATAGGGCAGAAGAGCGACCTGACGCGCCCTTTTAATCGCCTCAGTAAGCTCGCGCTGATGTGCGGCGCAGGTACCTGTCGTACGGCGAGGCAGTATCTTACCGCGCTCGGAGAGGAAGCGGCGGAGCTTCGCCGTGTCCTTGTAGTCTATATGCTCGCTTTTATCGGCGCAAAACTGGCATACCTTTTTGCGTTTGCGATTTTTAACATTCTTGTCCTTTTCTATCATCAAGGTTCTTTCCTCCTATCTTTGGTTATTTTGTGTTTTTGCTCAGAACGGCAGGTCGCCGTCACCGTTGTCTAGCTCGGAAAAGGCGCTGCCTTTAAAATCGCCTTCGCCCGACGAACGGGGCGTGCTGAAGTCGTGAGGACCTGAATCCGAACCGTCGCGGCGCTTGCTGTCTCCAAAATAGACATTGTCGGCAACGACTTCGGCGCTTCTGCGCTTGTTGCCGTCCTTGTCCTGCCAGTCGCGCATCTGCAAACGGCCGCTTACTACCGCCATGCTGCCTTTTGAGAAATACTTGGATACGAACTCGCCGGTCTGACGCCATGCAACGATGTCGATGAAATCAGTCTGTTTTTCGCCGCCGTCCTTTGACGCGAAATCGCGGTCTACGGCAAGGGAAAAAGAGGCTACCGGCGTGCCGGAAGGCGTATAGCGCAGTTCGGGGTCACGCGTAAGACGACCCATTAGCGTGATGTGGTTCAGCATAAATTGCCTCCTAATCGCAGCGAACGGTAATAAGACTGCGGATCACACTGTCGGTAATACCAAGGATACGGTCGAACTCCGCGGGGAAATCGGGAGCGGAAGTGAACTTGACGAGAACATAGTAACCTTCGGAGAGATAGTTGATCTCATAGGCGAGCTTGCGCTTTCCTATAAGCTCCATCTCATCAAGAGTACCGTGCTGCTCGACAAGCGCCTTGAATTTTTCTACGACTGCGGATGTTTCCTCTTCGGTGAGGTTGGGATTGATAATGTACATCGCTTCGTACTTTTCAGATGTCTTTGCCATTTTAGCACCTCCTTCTGGACTGATGGCCCCTAAATTAGGAGCAAGGATAGCCTGTCAGTATATGACAAGCTATCCTATTATACATAAAATATGTGAAATGTCAAGGTAATCTGCTAAAAATCAGAAGTTGCGCAAGTTTTACATTGTGCCTAGCGTTATGATCGCCATCGTATATACCTCGTCGGCGTTGCAGCCGCGGGAAAGATCGTTGATGGGAGCGTTCAAACCCTGAAGAATGGGACCGTAAGCCTCAAATCCGCCAAGACGCTGGGCGATCTTGTAGCCGATGTTGCCCGCTTCGATGTTCGGGAAGATAAAGGTGTTAGCCTGTCCCGCAACCGGAGAGCCCTTGCATTTTGTTGCTGCGACGACGGGGGAAACCGCGGCGTCGAACTGCAGCTCGCCATCGATAGCGAGGCCGGGAGCAAGTTCCTTGGCCTTCTCGGTCGCATCGCGGGAGAGCTGGACTGTGCCACCCTTGCCGGAGCCTTTGGTTGAGAAGCTGAGGACTGCCACCTTCGGATCGATGCCGAAAATCTTCGCGGTTCTGGCTGTTTCTACTACAACCTCCGCGAGCTTGTCGCTGCCTTTGAGGGTTACGTTTCCGTCCTTGTCAACGGTATCGGGATAATCTATGTTAATTGCGCAATCGCCCATAGCGAGCTTTTCATCACCGCGTACAAGGATAAAGCAGGAGCTTACGAGATGCGCGCCGGGCTTTGTCTTGACTATCTGGAGAGCGGGACGCACCGTGTCCGCGGTGGAATATGTCGCGCCGCCGAGAAGACCGTCCGCCTTGCCCATCTTAACGAGCATCGTGCCGAAGTAGTTGCTCTTCTTAAGAGATTCGCGGCATTCCTCTATAGGAGTTTTGCCCTTGCGGAGTTCAAACATGGTCTCGACCATCTTATCAAACTCGGGATAGTTCTCGGGATCGGCAATTTCCATGCCGTCGATATTGAATCCGCCTGAGGCTGCCGCGGACTTAATTTTTTCAGGGTTGCCGCATAGTAGGACATCCATGATACCGTCTGTGACAAGACGGGTGGCGGCTTCAAGGATACGGGGATCTTCACCTTCGGTGAAAACTATTTTTTTACGATCGCTTTTGAGTCTTTTAATTATTTCTGTAAGCATGACAAGTTTCCTCCCATGTATTTTTAACCTTTTGCATTATACACCTATATACATAAAATACAAATAAAAAATGTTAATTTTACTCATTTCTACACAATTAAGATTCTAATCGCTTGAGGTTTACATTAATAAAGACTATAATGGCTTTCAAATTAAAGGAAGAGGTGAGTCTCGATATGCCGGAAGAATGGTATGAAGGTGCATATTTTAATAGAAAGTTCCGCTTCAGGTTCGGGGACTGCGACATACTGAAGCGTGGAAGCCTATATGCCGTTATGAAGCTCCTTTCTGAGCTTTCGGGAGAAGACTATGAAAGGCGCGGCCTGGGCTATGACAGTCTTGCGCAGCACGGGCAGGCACTGCTCCTTTCCCGCATGAGGCTGCGCTTCTCGCGTCTGCCCTCACATATGGAAAAAGTCGTTGCGGTCACTTGGGAAAGATGCGTCAAAGGCCCGTTTTTTTATCGGGATTACGAGATCAAAACGGAGAGCGGAGAGCTTATCGCTTCGGGTTCGAGCAATTGGTTTTTGGTTGACATAACATCCAGAAATGTACTTCGTCCGAACGAACTGCCTAAAGGCCTCCGCCAATTGGAGGAGCGGAAATCGGACTGCCCCGATTGCGAAAAGCTGAAAAAGATAGAGAGCCTGCCGATCATCGGCAGCCGGCCGGTCTTTTATTCCGATCTGGATGCGAACGGACACATAAACAACGCCGTTTATGCTAGGATCGCGACGGATTTTTTGCCGCCCGAGTACCGAAACAGGGAAGTACGGGATTATCTGATAAATTTCTGTAAGGAGACGAAGCTGGGAGAAACGCTGGATGTAAGAGGGGGAAAGACCGGAGACGGCTATATTATACATGGCTTTGTTAATGGAGGGCAGCACTTCGCCAGCGAATTTACTTTTCGATAAAATAAAATCGTATAAAAGCAAGGAGGATAAGCTCCTTGCTTTTTTTTACGGAAAATTGAATGCCTTTACCGTACCATTGTCTTAAATAATGTTTCTGGGCGAAAGTAAGGTTTGGGTGCGGATATTTATGTAAACGGCAATTTTTATGAGTATTTTTTAACATTTACGTCGAACGAAAAAATGCAGCAAACCTTGCATTGTGGGAGTAAAATTTACAAACAGCAACAAAAAAGTTACAAAAATATCTGGTAATACTACTAAAAATTACGTTAAATAATTATCAATCATTGATTTTTTCATTTTGTTTTGCTAGCATGAGCAAAGTGCCTCAAGAAATCAACTGAAATTCTTAACGAAAGTGGGGAATAATGTACTAAAATCCTAGCTGTTTATATCTTTTTGTGGGAATAGGATGGCGTTAATGACTATGTCATAAAACTTGCGTTGATTTCTGCGCAAACTGACATTATTTTCATCGGATATGAAGCTATAATTGCGCATACCGAACCGCATAGTAATGCCCCCGCAAAACCGACAGCATATGATTTAGGAGGTTTATCTATGAAAAGATTGATAACGATTTTGCCTGTGATTGCGATGTGTATTATACTGGACGGCAACGCTCAGGCTGTGTATGACGATGCCGGCGCAACCGCAACCGCATTATCAGCATCAGCCGATACCGCCGAAACCGTAAGCACATTTTCGGCCGATGTCGATTATTCCGAAGCGATGATACAGGCTGCGATAACGGGAGACTATGAGGCTGGTCTTGCGGCCCAGCAGGCAAGAGACGATAAGATTGCGGAAATGGGTCTGGACGAAGAGCGCTACACATTCGAGGATCTGATGCTCCTGTCCAAGATAATCTACGCAGAGGCTGGTTCGGTATGGCTGAGCGACGAATGGAAAATGTGTGTTGGCGAGGTGGTT
>JAJUHD010000148.1 GCA_029268085.1 Bacillota bacterium
CCTGTTGAATTAGGCCCAGACGCGCTTGCTGAATTTGAAGCCGCATTTAATATAGAATCAAATTACGGCTTCCTTCTTTCAAGCTATAGCGACGTGCGAGATGTCGATTTGTATCAGGTGTTCTACATAGGCGCAGGCATCGAGCCCCCCGCAAACGCCGACGAAATCAGGGCGGCCTATGAGCGGACTCTCACGGACGGCCCCTATGATATCGACAGTACGATACTCACCGCCCAGCAAGTCAGCGGCTTTCTTCTTGCAAAAACCGGCTATTCTCTTGACGACATGAACAGCCGCCTTGGCTGGGACTATGTAGATGGTTACGATGCCTATATTCACTATCACGGCGACACGAATTTCATCAGCATTTCCTGTACCGGCGGCCGTATGATCGGAGACGCTCTATTTCAAATCGATTACGAATTTGATGGAGGTATCTATGATGAAGAAGGCAACCATTTTACTGGCGGTTCAGTGACCGTCAGTATTCCAGACGAGACGATCCAGTACGTTTCCAACAGTCTTCATTAAATCGTTTGCTTCGTTGTCATAAGCTTTATAAGCAGCCCCAAAATAATAAACAGCAGAAGACCTCCCGCTCACTTTTAGGAACGGCAGGTCTTTTGTTTTAATTAAACTAAAACAGGCTCTTTTCACTTAATGCAGTTATCCTGCCAGCCTATCAGTGCAGCGGATTTTCTTTAACAGACATAAGGGCTTTGGTCACTTCAACGAGCACTTCCGTATGATAATTCATCTTCTCGGTAATGATTTTAGCCAGTAATTTACCTCTGGTAGTAGTTACATAATGGGGTTCAAGCTTATTGAGAGCAATGGCACAGGCGTTGAGTCTGCAAATTTCGCAGCTGCACATATCCATTTTTGAAATAACTTCATTTACAGTCTGCTTAACCAGTTCCTCAACTATATTGACCAGAATCAGTTCGCTCTGGTCTTCTTTTGTAATATTCTCGTTGAGCAAGCTCTTTTTCCTCTCTAATTAAGCTGTATTAAATTTGCCTTAGTATTTCATCATATCATATTTACAATTATTTACTGATATTATAGCAGTAAGATTAAACTTAGATTAATTTTTCATAATAATATTTTTAATTGGAAGCCGCCAAAAATATCCTTTTCCCCTCAAATTCGAGTAATTAGCATTGCCCGATGCTTTATCTATACTTTTTTCCACTTAACACCTTGAGGCGTATCTTCCAGCACGATACCCATAGCCTTCAGCTCGTCGCGAATACGGTCGGCTTCTGCGTAATTCTTTGCTTTCCTTGCCGCCTGGCGCGCCTCTATAAGCTTTTCAACCTCGGCGCCGATGTCCTCTTCCGGCTTAACAATCGGCAGTCCCAGAACATCTGAAAGTTCGTCAAAAATCGCTGCGCATGCTTTTGCCAGAGCTTTTGTGGGGTTTGATGCAGGACTCACAGCGGCATTAATTTCGCGTACGAGCTCAAAGATGACGGCGACCGCGTCGGCTGTGTTGATGTCGTCGTCCATGACCTCACAAAAGCGCCGACGGTATCTGTCGAGTCCTTCGGCAAACTTTTTCTCTTCTTCCGTCATCTCGCCGTCCACGCCGTTTCCGGCAAAAAAATCAAGATTCGCCCGCGCTGTGGAAAGCCGCTCCAGAGCGTTCTTCGCCTGTATCAGTATCTCACCCGAATAATTCAGCGGGCTGCGGTAATGGCTCATGAGCATGAACATACGTATCGCGTCATAGCCGTAAGCCTCCGCTGCTTCGCGGACAGTAAAAAAGTTGTTAAGCGACTTGCTCATCTTTTTGTTATCGATACTGATAAATCCGTTATGAAGCCAATAGTTGACAAATGTGCAGCCGTTTGCGGCTTCCGACTGGGCTATCTCATTTTCATGGTGCGGGAAAATAAGATCCTGCCCGCCGCAGTGGATATCGATAGTCTTGCCGAGATAGCGGTTGCTCATTGCGCTGCATTCAATATGCCATCCGGGTCTGCCCTTGCCCCATGGAGAATCCCAATATGGCTCACCGGGCTTTGCCGCTTTCCAGAGCGCGAAGTCCATCGGATTTTCCTTAATGTCCGTGACGTCGATCCTTGCACCCGCCTGCAATTCTTCAATAGGCTGATGACTCAGTTTTCCATAATCGCCGAATTTCGTTGTACGGTAATAAACATCGCCGTTGGCCTCGTATGCATAGCCCTTTTCGATGAGCGTTTTCACCATCTCAATAATCTGTTCAATGTTTTCCGTCGCCCTCGGATGGATCGTTGCCTCGCGTACTCCAAGCCCGCGGACATCCTTGTAATACTCCACAATATATTTCTCGGCAATCTCTCCGGATGTAACGCCTTCCTCGTTCGCACGCTTTATGATCTTATCATCAACATCGGTAAAGTTCTGCACAAAAGTAACTTCATAACCGCGATATTCCATATATCTGCGCAGTACGTCAAACATAATGAGAGGTCTCGCGTTGCCGACGTGGATGTAATTATAGACCGTAGGGCCGCAGGCATACATACGGACCTTGCCTTCCTGTATCGGTTTAAAATCCTCTTTCTGCATTGTCATTGAATTAAATAATTTCATTTGTATCTAATCCTCCAAAACTTGACTCTTTATATCTTACTCGCCTTTTGCTTTTTTATCAAGCAGTACATTAATTTGTTCATGCAGCGATATAAGCTCCAGCGCAACGGGATCAATAACATGTATCTGATCGACGTCTCCAACATAATTGACCTTTTGTCCGTCCATTTTGACTATTCTCGCGGGAACCCCCACTGCGGTACAATTCGGCGGCACTTCTTTCAGGACGACGGCGTTCGCGGCGATGCGCGAATTGTCGCCCACTTTAAACGGACCGAGCACTTTCGCTCCCGACCCGATGAGCACATTGTTGCCAATCGTCGGATGTCGCTTACCGGTGTCCTTCCCTGTACCTCCCAGGGTCACGCCTTGGTAAATCAGCACGTCGTCGCCGATCTCCGCCGTTTCTCCGATAACAACGCCCATTCCGTGATCGATTACAAACCTTTTTCCGATGGTTGCGCCGGGATGTATCTCGATTCCCGTCTTTTTGCGCGAACGCTGGGATATCCAGCGCGCGATGAATTTCATGTTGTGCCTGTAAAAATAGTTCGCTCTCTTATGCGATATCGTCGCCCGTATGCCCGGATAGAGCAGCAGCACTTCCAGCGTCGAGCGCGCAGCAGGATCTCTCGCCTTATATGCGTCGATTAACTCACGTAATTCTTTAAACATGGCCTTCTCCTTTCCGGCAAACTAAAACGCCTCTCACGGACATTCTGTCCGTGAGAGGCGAAAAACTTCGCGGTTCCACTCTCATTTATCACTCGCCGGCAAACACCAGTTTAGGCCTTAACGCGGTCTAAACGGGGAAGCATTTCCTCCTCCCGCGGCTCCGGGGCGCACTTCAAACATCTCTGCGTTATTACCGCTTTCAGCCTGGGCGGTAATTCTCTGTAGCGCGAATATGTTTTACTTTTCCCTTTCACAGCCGTATCAAGTATTACTCCATTATATTAACATGAAGACAAAAACGTGTCAATCCTTAGTATTCAGCACCTTTTTATTTGCAACGAAGTAGTCGATGCCTGAATACACGGTAACCAATACTATAATTGCCACGCAAATGTCGTTTACCGAAAGCCATGCAAGCAGTTTGAATCTATTGATCTGGTCAGGAAGAAGCATCACGCACGAGAAGACGATCGACAGGGCAGTCTTTATCTTTCCCGAAGTACCCGCCGCGATTACGATTCCGTCCTCCATAGCCACAAGCCGCAGCCCGGTGACCGCGAACTCGCGCGCTATGACAATCATCAACGCCCAGCTAGCCATCTGTCCGCGCTCAACGAAAATGAGCAGTGCCGCTGTTACAAGCAGCTTATCTGCCAATGGGTCGATGAACTTTCCAAAGGTTGAAATTTGATTATAATGCCTCGCGACATAGCCGTCGAGACTGTCCGTAACGGAAGCGACAATGAAAATCAAAAGAGCAACATATTCATGCCCTTTAAAACTCATAAGCGCCGCCGCCATAAAAAACGGTATCATGAAAATGCGCACCATTGTAATCTTACTTGCGGTAGTCATCTCAAAGTCCAGTCCTTTCCGTCATTGAACTTGTCTGCCGAACCAATCGCCGTCGGAAATCTCAGCGATCTCAACCTCTGTAAACTCGCCCGCCGGGCAATCGCCTGAGAAATACACAATACCGTCTATATCGGGCGAATCAGCATAGCTTCTGCCGAACTGCATTCCCAGTTCCTCGTCATAGCCCTCGCAGATCACCTGAATTGTCTTTCCTACGAAAGTGCGGCTCCATTCGTCCATGATTCCCGCCTGTATATCCATGACAATCTCCTGCCTGCGCTTTGCCTCCTCCTCATCACAGCGGTCCGGCATCGCGGCAGCCGGTGTTCCCTCCTCTGGAGAGAACACAAAAACGCCTGCCCGCTCTATCTTCGCTTCGCGCAAAAACTCGCAGAGCTCATTAAATTCAGTCTCTCCCTCGCCGGGAAGCCCCACGATGAGGCTCGTTCTGATAACGACCCCGGGTATTTTTTCCCGCAGCTTATTGAGAAGCGTCCGAATATCTTCCCCTGTTCCGCGTCTGTTCATTCTTTTAAGGATGCCGTCGTTGATATGCTGGATCGGTATATCAATATATTTCAGTATTTTCTTTTCCCTAAGGATCGTGTCAATCAGCTCGTCGTCGAATTCATCGGGATAGAGATAGTGCAGCCTTATCCATTCGATGTCCTTGATTGCGCACAGTCTGCGCAGCAGCTCCGGCAGCATGCGCCTGCCGTAAAGGTCTGTCCCGTAGCGCGTAATGTCCTGCGCAACTACGATAAGCTCCTTCGTACCCGTTGCCGCCAGCGCTTCTGCTTCCTCCACAATGTTCTCCATCTTTCTGCTGCGGTACTTCCCGCGGATGAACGGAATAACGCAGAAAGCGCAGCGGTTGTTGCAGCCCTCGGCAATACGCAGGTAAGTCCAGCACGGACCTGTAGACACTATTCGTCCGGTCTCCTCTATCGCTCCGTTGATATCATCAAACTTGCTGAACGTCTTTCCCTTCAGCGAAGACTTCACAGCTTCTGCGATTTTGCCATAGCTGCCCGTTCCGAGCACAGCGTCGATTTCGGGAAGCTCCTTCAATATCTCGTCCTTATACCTCTGAACAAGACAACCGGTCGCAACAATGCTCTTTATTTTTCCGGCCTTTTTCAGTTCGCCCATCTCAAGAATCGTACCTATAGCCTCGCTTTTTGCGGATTCGATAAAGCCGCAGGTGTTGACGACGACTGCATCGGCATCCTCGGGCTCGGGGACAATCTCCATTCCATCCTCGCACATCAGATAGAGCATCTGTTCGCTGTTCACCAAATTTTTAGGACAACCCAGCGAAATCAGAGCCACCTTTATCTTTGCCATAATTAAACCTCCAGTATATCCGAGAAGCTGGGCCGCATGCCTTTAATCATAATCTCCGGAATTATATCTGCTAACCGCCGCCTTGATCTCGTCCCAGGTAAAGCCCCGCCTGAACAGGGCATCCGTCGCCTTCTTAAGCTCAACCCTGTCCGGCTCAGTACCGCTTAGCCTGCGGCAAAGCAGCTCATAAGCCTTATCGCCCGTATCGGGCATCTCTTCGAGTGCTTCGTCCCACAAAGTCTTTGGAACGCCATGCCTATAAAGCTCGCTCTTTATTTTCTGCACGCCATAGCCTTTTCCCGCGTAGTGCCGGACTATCATTCCGGCGTACTGCGCGTCGTCGATGTAATGCATCCTTTCAAGCCACTCAATGCTTTCCTCTGCGTTTTCAGGCGTCTCACCCTTTTCGACAAGCCTGTCGAACATTTCCTTTTTCGACATCGGTCTTGCCCCGATGATCCTCAATGCACGTTCCTTGCACTTTGTCAGCTCTGCTGCAGAGCAAAGCGAAGAAAACTCCTCTTCTGTAAGCTCCCGTCCCTTGAAGATTGAAAGGTCGGCTACAGTGTCAAGCGAAAGCTTCATCTCCGAGCCGTCCGAAAAACCGGCTATGAACCTGTTCGGTGCCGTTTCACGAAGCTCGGTGACTATAACAGTCTCCTTATTCATCAGCCGTCAAAGTCGTCGGCGGAGACGTCGACCGGGCGTCCCGCCGCCTTGGCGGCGGATTTTATCTGCGGACTCGTGAGCTTCGCTGCATTTTCGCGGATCTTTTGCTCCAGCTCGTTGCAGACCTCAGGGTTATCCCTTAAATAATCCCTCACCGCGTCACGGCCCTGCAGTCTTGTATCTCCGATAGTAAACCACGAACCGCCCTTGTCGATCAGATCCAGCTTTACGCCGAAATCAATAATTTCGCC
>JAJUHD010000149.1 GCA_029268085.1 Bacillota bacterium
CGCAGCCTCTATGCGCAGAACCTGAAGGTACGCAGCGAGGCTGACGGAGCAAGGCGCGATACCGAGGATTACTATACTCTATGGGTGCACCAGATAAAGACTCCGATCGCTGCTATGCGGCTGCTGCTCGCCGAGGATACCGGACAAAATACGAACCTTCTTCTCGCCGAGCTTTTCAGGATCGAGCAGTACGTCGACATGGCGCTTCAGTACGTCCGGCTCAGCAGCGAATCGAGCGACCTTGTCATCAAAAAGTGCAATCTTGACGAGGTCATAAAAGGCTCTCTTCGCAAATACGCAAGGCTCTTCGCATTAAAAAAGCTGGATTTCTCTTTTGGAGAAACAAACCTGACCGTCCTTACGGACGAAAAGTGGCTTGCTTTTGTTATCGAACAGCTCTTCTCGAATTCGCTAAAGTATACGCCTAGCGGGAAAATCAGCATCTATGCGGAGGGCGAGACTCTGGTCATTGAGGACACGGGAATCGGCATCCGCGCAGAAGACCTTCCGCGTGTCTGCGAAAAAGGCTACACCGGCGCGAGCGGCAGGGCAGACAAAAAGTCCACCGGCATCGGGCTTTTCCTATGCAAAAACATACTTACGAAGCTCGGCCACGGGTTTGAAATCAGCTCCACGGTCGGTGTCGGCACAAAGGTAAAAATCGATCTTGCCGGCGCGGACATGACATTTGAATAACGCACCTTGCAGAAATGTAAGGTTTAAAGCCGAAATGTAAGTCAAAGAAATGGCAGACGTTTCGGCTTTTTGCTAGAATATACCCGTAACATACATTACGGAGGCATATTATGACACTGCTTGAAGTCAAAAATTTAAAAAAGACCTACGCCACGCGTTTCGGGAACGTTAAGGTGCACGCTCTTACAAACGTGAATTTCACCGCAGAAAAAGGCGAATATATCGCGATCATGGGCGAGAGCGGCTCGGGCAAAACGACGCTCCTGAACATCCTCGCCACGCTGGACAAGCCCACGGGCGGCGAGGTTCTGCTCGATGGCAAATCAACTCTCAGCATCCCCGAAAAGGACCTTGCCTCTTTCCGCCGCGACAATCTGGGCTTTGTTTTTCAGGACTTTAACCTTCTGGACACCTTTTCGCTGCGCGATAATATTTATCTTCCCCTGGTTCTCTCCGGCAAGGGTCACAAGGAAATGAGCGAGCGCATTATTCCAATCTCCTATAAGCTGGGCATCACCGACATCCTCGATAAATTCCCATACGAGGTCTCCGGCGGGCAGAAACAGCGCTGCGCTGTCGCAAGGGCGCTCATCACAAACCCGCGCATGATCCTGGCCGATGAGCCGACCGGTGCGCTTGATTCCCATTCGGCGGATGCTTTGCTTGAGGTTTTCAGGGACATAAACTCGTCCGGGCAGACGGTTCTCATGGTCACCCATAGCGTCAAGGCGGCTTCAAACGCAGGCAGGATCCTCTTCCTGCGCGACGGCGAAATCTTTCATCAGCTTTACCGCGGCACAAGAACCAACGAAGAAATGTTCGGGGTAATTTCCGACACGCTTACTGCTATGGCAACGGGCGGTGAAAGAGATGCGTAAGACCTCCTTCTACCCCAAGCTCGCCGCCGAAAACATCCGCCGCAACAAACAGTTCTATCTTCCATTCATCCTCACCTGCGTCGCCACGGCGGCAATGTTCTATATAATGTGCTTTCTTACTTACAACTCCGCAACGCTAGAACTGCACGCGGCGCTCTATTTTATAATGCAGCTCGGCTGCATCGTCATCGCGCTCTTTTCCACTATTTTTCTCTTTTACACCAACAGCTTCCTGATGAAGCGCCGCCAGAAAGAGATCGGGCTTTATAACATCCTCGGCATGGGCAAGGGCAACATTGCCGGCATTCTGTTTTTTGAAACTCTTTATGTAGCGCTCATCACCCTTGTCTGCGGGATTGCGCTCGGCATCCTCCTTTCTAAGCTCACTCTTCTCGCGCTCTGCAAGCTCGTAGCCTTTGACGTGCCCTACGGCTTTGAAATTTCTATAAAGGGTATTCTTTACAGTGTCTATCTGTTTTGCGGAATCTTCCTGCTTATCCTTATATCCAACCTTATCCGCATCAGGCTCTCGAACCCTATCGAGCTGCTCCGCGGCAGCAATGTGGGCGAAAAAGAACCTAAAACCAAGTGGGTACTCGCTATACTCGGTATCCTCGCTCTGGGCGCGGGCTATTGGATTGCAATTGTTACAGAGGCCCCCCTGCAGGCGATACTGCTGTTCTTTGTAGCGGTGATACTTGTAATAATCGGCACATATCTGCTGTTTACGGCAAGCAGCATCGCCCTTTTAAAAAGGCTCAAGAACAGACCGAAATACTACTATACCACCAGACACTTTATCCCTGTTTCCGGAATGATCTACCGAATGAAGCAGAACGCCGTCGGTCTTGCGAACATCTGCATACTCGCGACTATGGTGCTCGTCATGGTCTCCGGTACAGTTTGCCTGTACCTTGGCACCGAGGATGCGCTTAAGAGCATGTACCCCACAGACATCGTCGTACGGGTAGGTGAACCTACCGGAAACGCTCGAGAGGCCCTTACGAGCGCCGTTAATAAAGCGGCCACCGACAGCGGTCTCGAACCGTCAGGCGCTATCGACTTGCTTTACCTTTCATTTTCAACTAAAGCCGAGGGAAAGAATATCGCAGACAGTCTTCACCAGTATACTGATCACAACGATAATTCTGATGTTACCCTTACTTCCGTTTCGGAATATAACAAGCTCGCAGGCGATACGGCTGCGCTCTCTCAAGGCGAAGCGCTGGTTTATGATCCGAACTCCAGACTAGACGGAAGCTTCTCCCTGCTCGGCAAAGAGTATACAATCAAACGAGAAATTGAGTACTTTCCCGATCTGTCAAAATCGGCAACCATAATTCCGTATCGTTTTGTCATCGTTGTTTCAGACGATGCTTTTGCCGAGATATGTGCCGCCCAGACCGAGTTAAAGCCGGTATGGTATTACGGCTTTGATCTAAACGGCACCACCGAGCAGAAGCTTGCCTGCCGAGACGCGGTCGATGCAGCGCTTGGAACTGCCCTGACTTCTGCCGACGGAACCGATCTCGGCCATTACACCTACGCAAGCGCAAGCTGCCGCGAAGCAGACAGAGCAAATATCTATTCAATGAACGGCGGTTTTCTCTTCCTAGGGCTTTTCCTCGGACTTGTATTCCTTATGGCGACGGTGCTGATAATCTACTACAAGCAGCTTTCCGAGGGCTATGACGACAAGGAACGCTTCGTTATCATGCAGAAGGTCGGTCTGAGCCAGCCGGAGATCAGAAAAGCGATACGCAGTCAGGTGCTTGTTGTATTCTTCCTACCGCTCGGAATGGCGGTCATACACATTGCCTTCGCATTCAAAATGATAACGAAACTGCTTCTGGTTTTTAACCTAACAAATGTTAACCTTTTCGCTATATGCACTCTTTGTACGGTTGCACTCTTCGCTCTCATCTATGGCGTGGTTTATATCCTCACCGCCAAGGTTTATTATAAAATTGTAAGCTGACTTCCCCAATTCGTTTGCAAAAAGATACCGCCGAACTGTTAACAGTCCGGCGGTCATTTTATATTCTCTTTAAATCCTGCCGGTTTCCATGAAGGCGGTGCGGTCATACCTGTTTGTAAGCATGTACGGGAAGATTTTTTCCGCCTCGACGTGCTCTGCGAGTTTCATACCCTTAAGCAGCAGGTCGTTTTTACAAAACGCTCCGCCGATGATGGTATTTATCGGCAGCTCTGCCCATGGATCGTCCTTGCTTGACTGGAGCTTCAGCGATGCGAAGCCCGGCTCCCATGCCTTGTAGTTATATTCGCATAGGTTCTGATAAAGCGCGCCGTTTGACAGGTGCGACACGCCATCTTCGTCGCGTATAAAGCTGAAATCAAAGAAGAAGCCTGAGCCCTCGCTCTTTTCTCCCGCTCTCGGGAACTGATAGACAACATCTGTAAGGGGGCTGTTGTATTCGCCGAGCTCGAGCTTTGCATCGATTAGTTCAACACCCTTTCGGCAGACCTTTGCCGTAACCGTATCGCCGTCGCGGCGCATGTTGAACTCCGCGCCGAGCTTCTTCGGCATATATCCGAGGTCGCGGCCGAAATAAGTCGCCATTTCGGAGCCCGGTCCGCCGAGCACAAGCGCAACCGGATAAAGACCAAGGTCGAAACCGTGAGTGACAAGAATCGAGAGTATAGCCTCGTAGTATTCGTCCGCAAACGAGGGCTTGTTGACGTGGCAGACAGAGAGTGTCGCAACCGGCATGGGATACGGCCTCAACGGGCGCGGAACAAGTCTTCTTACTGCCATGGGGTCAGTCATAAATGCCATGTAAATGCCTTCCTGATCGCCCATCAGAGATGTTTTCGAGAACTTCTGCAGATCGTCCATGGATGAGATGAAGCTCGGAGCCTTCGGCTGCTTCAGAAACAGCTTGCGTCCAATCTCAAAGCCGCCGCGGGTAGCGGGGGCTATTTTCCCGACCTTGACAGCGTCCCCGATGACGTAGGTCTCGTAGCCCTTTGCCTTCAGAACGTCCGCAAGCTCATTATTCGGGCGCATACCAAGTGACAGCACAACCGCATCCGCGGGAACAGTCTTCTCCGCGCCCGTTCCCTTTTCCTCGAGCACGACGCCGTCTGCCATTATTTCCTTAAGCGTATGCTCAAGCAGGAACTCGGTTTTGTAGAGCTTTAAACGTCCCATAACGTCCGCGACTATCGTTCCGTTGCCGTCGGGCGCAATCTTATCGAGCATATCGACAACCGTAACCTTGTTGCCCTTATCGCATAGATACTCCGCCGTCTCAATACCGGTCATTCCTGCGCCGATCAGAACAATATTTTTCTGTGCAAGACCCGACTTGCCGCTCAGAACATCCTCGACGCTGAAAACATTTTTACCATGAACTCCCGGAAGCTCAGGCGTAACAGCAGTGCCGCCTGTAGCGACGATGACCGCGTCGGGCTTGAGATTATCAATTAATTCGGGCGTTGCTTCCGTATCAAGACGCACATCGACGCCGAGACGGCGGAAAGCATCGTCATAATACTCCGCGAGCCACTTCATGTTGCCCTTGTGCGGGGGTGCCTTCGCGAGGTTTACAAGCCCGCCCAGAGCTGATGTCTTTTCAATCAGGGTCACCTTTACTCCGCGCTCGGCAAGGGTCTTTGCCGCGCTCATGCCCGCGGGGCCCGCGCCGACGACCGCGGCCTTGTGTCCTTCCGCGTCGCAGACAGGCAAACCGTATTTAAGTTCCCGCGCACAGCGCGGGTTTACGGCGCACTCTGCCGGAAGTCCGGCGGGGCTGTATTCGTTGAGACTCTCAAAGCAGCGCATGCAGGAAATGCACTTGCGAAGCTCCTTCTCGCGGCCCTCCTGCACTTTTCTGCCCCACTGCTCATCCGCAAGCCATGCTCTGCCCAGCCCGACGAAATCCTCAATACCGTCCTCCAGAAACTTTTCTGCTATTTCCGGCTCTCGGAAAGCCGAATTGCCGATTACCGGAATGCCGACATGATCCTTTACGGCCTTGATGAGGTCTCGGCGCCAGCCCTGCGGGAACGATATCGGCTCGACACAGACGGAACCCGTCTCATAGATGCCGCAGCTGACATTGATAACATCTATGCCCAGCTTTTCCAGCGCCATTGCTATCTTCACGCCGTCCTGTATGTGTATGTAGTCCTCCGTCACGCCGGTCTTATCGAGGAATTCCTCGACCGAGAGGCGCACGCTGATCGGAAAATCTGGTCCGCACTCCGCCCGTATCCCCGCAATGATCTCGGCAATAAAGCGCAGGCGATTTTCGAAGGTGCCGCCGTATTCGTCCGTACGTTTATTGGTATAGGGGCTCAAAAACTGGTTTATAAGATAACCGTGTGCCGCGTGGAGCTCGACGCCGTCACAGCCAGACTTCTTCACGCGCACCGCGCCGTCAACGAACTGCTGAATAAGCTCCTTGATTTCCGAGTTTTCAAGCGCGCGTGTCTCCTGCTTCACGAACTTGCACATAACCGCCGAAGGAGCCACGACCGGTTGTCCGCCGATGAGGTCCGAAACGGTCTCGCGTCCGGGGTGATGCAGCTGGATGAATATTTTCGCTCCGTGCTTGTGTACCGCCGCGGCGAGCCTTCCGAGCGCTCCGATGTGCCTGTCCTTGGTGACGGAGAGCTGGCGCAGCATCCCGACTCCATGCACGTCGTTAACTCGGGTGATCTCGGGGATGATGAGTCCAGCGCCTCCCTCTGCGCGTGCCTCGTAAAATGCGATCATCTCATCAGACGGGCTCCCGTCTAGCTCGGCGAGCCCGATTCCCATCGGCGACATCACCAGA
>JAJUHD010000150.1 GCA_029268085.1 Bacillota bacterium
CGCTAAAGCCGAACTGTACCGGCTCGGAGGATTGCCGAAAAACCGCACTCTTCGCTGGGCGGGCTTATGCGCCCTGCTCAGAAGCGGCGGCGTCATTTCGGATACGGAAAGCTTCCTTACGGCGCTGCGGCTGGATTCCGCAACGATACGGAACTGCTCAAAGGGCTGCGCCGCAGTTTCGGAAGGAGCGCCTAAGGACACCGTATCGTGGAAGAGGCTTCTTGCCTCGAACGGAACGGAAACTGCATTATGCGCCGCTGCCGCCGCCGATGCGCTCTTTGGTACGGGGAATCTCAGACTGCTGCGTTCGGTCATGCAAAGCGGCGAGTGCTTTTCGCTCCGTCAGCTTGCCGTCTCTGGCGAAGACCTTATGGCGCTCGGCTTCCGTGGAACGGAGCTCGGAGCCGCTTTATCCTCGCTTCTTGACCATGTCATCATATATCCTGCCGATAATAGAAAAGAACTTCTTCTTAATCTGGCGTATAAAATGGAGCGCGCCTGAAGCTCCGACCTTCCATTATATGAATTTTTTGCGAAAAATGTGAATACCATGTAAGCAGCGGCGGGGCTTATCCCCGCCGCTGCGTTGCGTTATATTGCCCTGTAACGGATTAGCTCTCCGTCATCATACGCTTCGACTCTTCCCCGCCTTTCAAGATGGCGCAGGTGGCTGTGGCATTCGCCGACCGCGAACCACTTCTGGCTCGCGGGAAAATCCTCCCATGAGGTGCAGCGAATCCTCCATGTCATCTTTCCCGCAATATCGTAGACCGTCAGTCCGGGGTTGTTCAGTACCACCTCATAGCTCTCCTCAAGGCGCTTTTCATGGTGCTGGAGAAGTTCGGCAATCCTAGCGTGAAAATTCCCCGTTTCCCTGTGTCCCGGCAGAGCCAGCTTAACATCGTATTTGCCGATATTCTTAAGGCTCTCAAGATAATCTCCCAGCGAATCATCAACGTTCTGCCAAAGCGTAATATTCGGAGAAATATCGAAAAGGACATGGTCGCCCGTGAACATGGTTTTCTGCTTTTCCATCCAGAAGCACATATGCGCCGGGGTATGTCCCGGAGTCAAAACAGCTTTCAGCGTATAGCCGCCGCACGAAAACTCATTGCCCTCGTCGATCGGAAGATATTTGTCAAAATCCGGATCAGAGGCCATGCTGCGTGATGTGGAAAAAGACTTTTCGTCGCCGATCGTCTCGTGGGTAAAACCCGATCTGAGCATTCTCCGGTTGTCCCTGCCCCAGAGTTCCCTGCGAGACTCTCTTAGCATCCATGGGATTTCCTTGCGGGTAAGAAAAATTCTCGTACCCGGACGATATATTTCGGGCGCAAGACCCGTATGGTCGGCATGGAGATGAGTGAGGATAATGTCCGTATCCGCCAAGTCGATGCCGAGCTCACCGAGCTGCGACAAAATTGATTCCTTGCATTCCGGGTGGTTGAAGCCTGTGTCTATCAGGATGTTCCGGCCCTCGCCCTTTATTACATAACTGTTCAAAACCTTAAGCGGGCTGTTCGGAAGACGTATCTGCATCCGGTAAAGGTTGGCCATAATTTCTTCTGGCATCTGTTTCTGTCTCCTAATTCTGCGGTATGCAAAAATATACTGTTTTTTATCGTATCATACACCGAATGTATTATTGAAGCGATATATGATCGTTGCGACTTCACATCTTTTGGCATTTTCTTTCGGACAGAGCGAGGTTCCATTCCGGCCGGTTATAAGGCCATTTTCAATCGCCCATGCCATTGCATCCATCGCCCAGGACGACACCTGACCTCTGTCGGAAAAGCCGAATAGAGTAGCCTCGCTGTTATTGGTGCCGTCAGATAAACCGTAGAGAATTGCATAGCGGTACAGGAAGACCGCCATTTGTTCTCTTGTCACCGCGCCCATGGGGCTGAACGTACCGTCTCCCATACCGCTGACTATGCCGTTCGCCGAACCCCATGAGCAGGGCTGGGTGTACCACGCGTCATTCGGCACGTCGGAAAAACCGTTTGGAAAGCCTGAGATTGTCTCGCCGCTCATGCGGCTGAGTACGGTCACGAACATTGCCCGGTTCATGACCGTTTCAGGCTCGAACGAGCTGCTTGAAACTCCTGTGAAAAGTCCGTTGCTATAGCAATAATCAATGCTGGACGACGCCCAGTGTCCGGCGACATCAGGGAATATCGCGCCGATGTCTCTGACCTCGTAATTCTGCATTGCCGAAACAAAATTCGCGATGTTCAGCACGCCGTAACCATAAGAGGTATCGTAGCCTGCCTGTCCCCCGTCAACAACGGAGTCCTGAAGAAGAGCCTTGAAATCCTCGACGGTCGCGCTCGGGGAATACTGCTTGAGTATCGCAGCGGCAACCATTACAAACGGCGTGGAGAAAGATGTCCCGTCGCCGGAGAGATATGCGCCTCTCGACCTGCTGTCGAGACTTACTATGCGGGATCCCGGAGCGACAAGATAAACAGAGTCATTGACCTCGGAAAAGCTGGTGACCAGACCGTTCTGGTCAACTGCGCCGACTCCGATAACGCAGTCGTAGGCAGCGGGATAGTTCAAAGTCGAGTTTCCGCTGTTTCCCACAGCCGAGACAATGATAGCACCCTTGCTCACTGCATATTCAGCGGCTTCCTTCATGCTGGACATATTTTGTTCCATGCCGAGGCTCATGTTTATAACATCACAGTCGAATTCGTCAACGGCGGCATAGATTGCGGAGATTATATAGGAAGCGCTCGTCTCTGTGCTTCTTCCGAAGCACTTTATCGGCACTATTGTCGCGTCGGTGCAGAATCCTGCAATACCTGTCCCATTGTTGCGGGACGCTCCAAGTATCCCGCATACAAAGGTACCGTGACCCATCTCGTCCGTCACGTCATGCGAACCGTTCATCATATTTTTCCCGCTGGCAAAATTTGTGCCTTCGAAATCCTCATGCATGGAATTTACGCCGCTGTCGATGACAGCGATCCTCACTCCCTTGCCGTTGTAGCCGGCATCCCAAGCCGAGGAGGCGCCAAGGTAATCAATGCTCCACTGCTTTGAGGCATAGGTGTCGTTTGGGAGGCTTGCAAGCGTCACCTTATAATCTGGCTCGTAATATAAAACTGAGTCGCCGAGTCTCTTGATATCAGAAATCGTATCGGCGCGGTATAGGCCGGCTTCGCTGCTTATTTCGGTAAGGTCCGTATTTTCCATAAGCAAAACGGAATCCTCCGCGGGCTCTTTAAGCTTAACTATGTACCCATCCGCCGTTCCCGCTGCATATGTATCGCTCTCCAATGCCTGACACGGGTGAATCGCCGAAAGCAGAAACACCGCCGCCAGTATCACACACAGTTTTTTCATTTTTCTTTAACCCTTATCCCGGTTCTTGTATCTAGCCGTGCCTTTCTTCTAAAAATTTTTTTATATAATTCATCTGATTTTTCACGCTCTCCTTTGCCGGGCCTCCTGCGACGTTTCTTGAGGCAACACAGGTCTCAAGTGCGATCGCATCATAAACATCGGCATCAAACACCGGCGAGAGCTTACGGTATTCCTCAAGCTCAAGGGTCTCTAGCGTTTTTCCCGTCTCGATGCAGCGGCTGACCAGCCTGCCGACAACGGTATAGGCATCGCGGAACGGCAGACCTTTTTTTACGAGATAATCGGCGCAGTCTGTGGCATTTATAAAGCCGCGCCCCGCCGCATTGCGCATATTTTCGGGATAGAGCCGCATAGTATTCAGCATGGCGGAGAAAACCGGCAGGCACTTTTTAACGGTATCAATTGCGTCGAACACCGGCTCCTTGTCCTCCTGCATATCCTTGTTATAGGCAAGCGGCAAAGCCTTCATGACGGTGAAGATCGTCATAAGGTCGCCGTAGACTCGGCCTGTCTTTCCGCGGACAAGCTCGGCGATGTCGGGGTTCTTCTTTTGCGGCATAATTGAAGATCCGGTGGAATAAGCATCGTCAAGCTCAATAAATTTGAATTCCCAAGAGCACCACAGGATGATTTCCTCCGAAAAGCGCGAGAGGTGCATCATAAGTATCGAAAGGCCGTTTAGCAGTTCGATGGCAAAGTCGCGGTCGGAAACGCCGTCCAAACTGTTCTGGGTAATTCCCGCGAAGCCGAGCTCCCTTGCGACGAACTCCCTGTCGATGGGATAGGTTGTCGAAGTCAGCGCGCCGCTTCCGAGAGGGCATTCGTCCATCCTCTCAAGACAGTCTTCGAGGCGGGTCACGTCGCGCCTGAGCATGTTGGCGTAAGCCATCATATAGTGGGCAAAAGTCGTAGGCTGCGCCCTTTGAAGATGCGTATAGGCCGGCATGATGACATCCTGATTGCGCTCCGCCAGTTCGAGCACTGTTTCGAGAAGGATGAGGAGCATGTTCTTAATTTCCGTAATTTCCTCCTTGAGATACAGCCTTATATCAAGCGCAACCTGATCGTTGCGGCTCCTTGCCGTATGCAGGCGCTTTCCTGCGTCGCCGATCCTTCTTGTCAGCTCACCCTCGACCGCCATATGCACATCCTCGACATCATTACCGAAAGTCAGTTTTCCGGTCTCAATATCTGAGAGGATACCCGCCAAACCGTCCGCGATGAGTGCGGCGTCTTCCTTCGAAATTATACCCTGCTTTGCGAGCATGGCCGAATGGGCAAGGCTTCCCCTGATGTCCTGCCTGTACATTCTAAAGTCAAAACCTATGCTGGCATTGAGCTCGTCGACCAGCGCGTCGGTGTTCTTATCAAATCTTCCTGACCAAAGCTTCATTTTTTATTACCTTTCAAATATTTGAATCAAAACAGCGGTGCGAACACGCGCAAGAAGGAATCGATAAGCCTGCCGCAGAGCTGACGGAACCTGCCGCGCCTGCGTTCGTCTCTGCTGACCTCGTGCGACACCTCATAAATCTTAAGCGCGTCCTTTTTAAGCTCAGCTACTGCCTTGCTTTCATACATCAATACGCCGCACTCAAAGTGCAGGTACAGACTCCGGTAATCCATGTTTATCGTCCCGACTACGGCGAGCTTGTCGTCGCAGACATAGCTTTTGGCATGGATGAAGCCGGGAGTATATTCATAGATCCTGACTCCCGCCTCTAAAAGCGGCAGGTAGTAGGAGCGCGAAAGACGGTAGGCTACCTTCTTGTCCGGCGTTCCCGGAAGGACCATGCGCACATCAACTCCGCGCTTCGCGGCTGCGATAAGCGCAATATTGAGTTCGTCGCTGACCGCTAGATACGGGGTAAAAATATACACATAGTCCTTGGCCTGAGCCAGAATGTCGAGATATATATTCACCGAAACCGTCTCGCCGTCAAGCGGAGAATCACCGAAGGGCTGCACAAATCCATCGCTCTCAAATCCGCCCTCAAGCGAGGGGTCGGGTCTGAAAATGTTAAAATCACTGTCCTCAGGGTTATAAGAATTCCACATCTCAAGGAACATGACCGTAAAATTCCAGACAGCCTCTCCCTTCAGCATCACTCCTGTATCCTTCCAGTGGCCGAATCTGACAGTCCTGTTGATATACTCGTCCGCAAGGTTTATTCCTCCGGTAAAGACCGTATTGCCATCGATTATCATGATCTTCTTATGGTCTCGGTTATTCATTACGAACGAAATTATCGGGATGAAGGGATTAAAGTCCAGACATTTTATGCCTAATTTCTCCAGTTTTTGGTAATAAAGAGGCGGCAGCTTTGTGAAGCAGCCGAAATCGTCATAGATGACCCTGACGTCCACGCCTTCCTTGACCTTTTCGCTCAGGATATCGAGTATGGTATTCCACATCTCGCCTTCCTCAATGATGAAATATTCAAGAAAGATAAACTTTTTTGCCTTTTTCAGCTCGGAAAGCATATCGGCATATTGGTTCTCGCCCAACTGATGATAAGTTACCTGTGTGTTTTTCCAGACCGGGTAGTGCGCAAAATTGGTAATGTAGGAGCAAAGTCCCGCTACGCGCGGAGAGTATGCCCTCAGCTCATCCATTACCTCCGGTTTCTGGATCATCATCGCGTTATGGTCCTTCATACCCTCTTCGAGCCTTTGGCGCATATATTTCGTAGGACGCTTCTCCCCCAGCAGAAGATAAAGAAGTCCGCCGAACAGCGGAAACATCATTATGAGCAGTATCCAGCCCATCCTGTAGGCCGGAACATCCGCCTTGCTGATTATATAAAACGCCATGACAATGCTGAGAAACGTGAACAAATTTGAAATTATAGCAGAATAGCCGACCAGCTTCAGAAACATCAGGGCGATCCATGCCGCCTGTACAAGGATCAGGATGAGCGTTACAGACAACCGGCTTGTAAGAAACTTAAAAAACTTGAATTTCTCCGTAACTGTCTCCCCTTCAAAC
>JAJUHD010000151.1 GCA_029268085.1 Bacillota bacterium
AAAAGACCCGCATGGTCTTGTCGAATTTGACGGCAGCAGGCTCTATGAGGACCGCGACCCGCTCATGGCCGAGCATCCGAGCTGGGGTACGCGCATCTTCGATTTTGCTAAGGGCGAGGTGCGCAGCTTTCTGATCTCCTCTGCGCTGTTCTGGCTCGAAAAATATCATATGGACGGGCTGCGCGTTGACGCCGTCGCCTCTATGCTCTATCTCGATTACGACAGGAAGAACGGCAAATGGAAACCGAACAGATACGGCGGACGTGAAAATCTGAATGCCGTAAATTTTCTTCAACAGCTAAACGAGACCTGCTTTGGTTTTGACGACAGTATCCTGATGATTGCGGAGGAAAGCACTGCATGGCCGCTCGTCACGGCTCCGACAGATGCCGGGGGGCTCGGGTTTAACCTCAAATGGAACATGGGCTGGATGAACGACAGCCTGCGTTATCTCAAAACCGATCCTTATTTCCGCGCGGGCTGCCACCATGACCTCACCTTCTCGCTCATGTACGCATTTTCTGAGAACTTTATTTTGCCGCTTTCGCACGACGAGGTCGTGCATATGAAGGGCTCGCTTATTGGAAAGGCTCCGGGAACGCTTGAGCAGAAATTCGCCGGAGTTCGTATATTCTGGGCTTATATGCTCGCGCATCCGGGTAAAAAGCTCCTGTTCATGGGCGCGGAACTCGGTCAGCAGAGCGAATGGAACTATGAAGTCTCCCTTCCATGGGAGCTCCTGCAGATACCCGAAAATGCCGCTCTGCACTCTTTCTTCAAGGAAATCAACAAGTTCTACCGCTCGCACCGCCCGCTTTGGGATTATGATTTCGACAGCCGCGGTTTTCGCTGGATATGCCCCGACGAGACCGAAAAGAATATCATAGGCTTTATCAGAAAGGACCGCACGGGCCGCGAGATCGCTTTCATATGCAATTTCTCCGGAGTAACCGTCCACAGCTTCCGTCTTGGGGTTACGGGCCCTGGGAAATATAAGGTTCTGCTGTCAACAGATGAGGATCGCTTCGGCGGCGGGGGCGGTCTCTGCGAAGGTAATGTTTTTATTGTCGAAAAAATACCACATCACGGCCTATCTCGTTCGATTGTAATGGATATTCCACCACTTACGGCAATTTTTTTACGCAGGACAAGATTCTGATTCCCACTCAAGCATTTTGGGTAATCGAAAGCGAATAAAGGCAATATAGTACATTATCAAATGAAAATCGGAGGCTTGGCGAATGAAAAAAGAGTGTATCGCGATGCTGCTTGCGGGCGGACAGGGCTCAAGGCTCTACGCTCTGACAAGCCGGGCGGCAAAACCCATTATTCCCTTCGGCGGTAAATACCGAATAATCGATTTTCCTCTCTCAAACTGTTCAAACTCCGGTATTGACGTCGTCGGCGTTCTCACCCAATATCAGCCGCTCCAGCTTAACAGCTACATAGGCAGCGGACTCCCCTGGGATCTGGATATCTCGCGGGGAGGCGTCTATATTCTTCCTCCCTATCAGAGCGCCGGAGCAAAGGGAGAATGGTTTTCCGGTACTGCGAACGCCATATATCAGAACATCGGCTTCGTGGATATGTGGGAGCCTGAATATGTGCTGATACTTAGCGGCGATCACATATATAAAATGGACTATTCGAATATGCTCGAGCAGCATAAGCAGCACGAAGCGGACTGCACCATAGCCGTTCTGCAGGTCCCGATCGAGGAAGCCTCCCGCTTCGGGATCATGAGCACAGATGAAGACGGGTTCGTCAATAAATTTGCCGAAAAGCCGAAAAACCCTGATAGCAACCTTGCCTCCATGGGCATTTATATCTTCACATGGCAGAAACTCAAAAAGTACCTCATAGCGGACGAGAAGGACCCGCAGTCGGAAAAGGACTTCGGTAAAAATATAATCCCAGCGATGCTTGCCTCAGGCGAAAGGCTCTGGGCTTACGCATTCGAGGGCTACTGGCGCGACGTCGGGACGATTGACAGCCTCTGGGAATCGAACATGGATATGCTTGCGCCCGCACTCATAGATCTTTATGACCGTTCGTGGCCTATAAGGAGCAGGAGTCCCATCAAGCCTCCGCACTATATCGGTGAAAACGCGGAGATACGCCACAGCATCATAACCGAGGGCTGCGATATACGCGGTGCGGTTTCAAACTCTGTCCTCAGCAGCAGCGTTTCCGTCGGCGAGGGTGCAACGGTAAACTACAGCATCCTCATGCCGGGTTGTAAAATCGGCAGGAACGCAGTGGTGCAGTATTCAATAATAGGCGAAAACGCGGTTATCGGCGACGGAGCTGTCGTCGGTACGCCCCCGAACGGGAGAACCGACATCAAGATCACGACCTGCGGGCCTGATACAACGGTCAAGGACTATGCCCGTGTTGAAGCAGGAGCAATGCTATACTCGGGAAGGGAGGTCAAATAATGGCCGATCTGCACGGACTTATCTATGCTTACCATTCGTCTCCCGCTTTGGGCGACCTTGTTATACCGCGCACAAGCGCTTCCCTTCCATTTTGTTCACGTTATAGGCTCATAGATTTCGCGCTTTCGTCAATGACTAATGCCGGTGTGCGCGATGTCGGCGTAATTATGCAGCGTGATTATCAGTCGCTCCTTGATCATTTGGGAACCGGCAAGGACTGGGATCTCAGCCGTCTCAGCGGCGGTCTTCGTCTCCTTCCGCCCTTCGGCATGCACGGCAGCCGTATCGGCGAATACAGAGGCTGCATGGAGGCTCTTTCGGCAGTTATATCATACATCAGCGACATCAATCAGAACCACATAGTTCTTTTCCGCGGAGATATTGCCGCTAACATAGACCTGAAAGATGTGTTTGAAGCTCACCTTAGCTCCGGCTGCGAAATTACGGCAATCTGCACTGAAAAGGCCTGCAAAGGCGGCAGTGATTTCCGTTTTGTCCTTGATACGCCAACAACATCAAAGAAAATACTTTTTTCAAGCTCTGAAAAAAAAGGCTCTTTGCCGACGGCAGAGATCTATATAATTAAAAAATCTCTTCTTCTCGACCTTATTGAATGGTGCGGGGATAATGGCAAGCAGCATTTCCATCGAGACGCTCTGGCGTATTATCTGAACGAAGGCGGGACTGTAGGGCTTTATGTTCATAAGGGCTATGTGGCCTGCATCCGTTCCGTTTCGGACTATTACAGCGCGAATATGGATATGCTTAAGGCCGAATGCAGAAACGACCTCTTTCCTGATGAAAATCCGATTTATACGAAGGGGCGCAGCAGCGTTTCGACCTATTACGGCGAAAGCTCATTTGCTAAGAATTCGCTGGTAGCCGACGGTTGCTATATCGAGGGCGAGCTTGACAACTGCGTGCTGTTTCGAAACGTCCGCATCAAGAAGGGCGCAAAGCTCAAAAACTGCATTATCATGCAGGATTCGGTCATCGGCGAGAATGTTACTATGAACCATGTAATCGCTGATAAATATACATTTATTTCCGATGGGCTGTTCCTTTCGGGCAGTCATGTCTTGCCCATAATCGTCCCGAAGTGCAAAGTCATATGATGATGCGTATGCAATTAAAAGAAATTGAAAAAGGGTGACAATATATGAATGTACTGTACGCGGTAAGCGAGGCTGTCCCATTCGTAAAAACAGGAGGGCTCGCCGACGTTGCCGGTTCTCTCCCAAAGGCCCTTCGCGCACAGGGAACGGACGCACGGGTAATTCTTCCGCTTTACAGCGCCATCGGTGAAAAATGGCGGCTGAAAATGAACTTTTGCTTTTATACCTTTATCAATCTCGCATGGCGCAGACAGTACTGCGGAGTATTCAAGCTGGAGTATGGCGGCGTTGTCTGGTATTTCATCGATAACGAGTATTACTTTAAGCGCGACAGCATCTACGGCTGCTACGATGACGGCGAGCGCTTCGCTTTTTTCTCAAAAGCGGTAATCGATATTCTGCCCATGCTCGACTGGAAGCCTGATATAATAAACTGCAACGACTGGCAGACCGCGCTCATCCCCCTCTATGTACGCGATGACAGCACAGGTTATTATAATAATATTAAAACCGTTTTCACGATCCACAACATCGAATATCAAGGCCGCTTTGGAAAAGACATCCTCGGCGACGTCTTCGGGCTCTCCGATGAGCTGTATAACAGCGGCATTCTGCGCTATGAAAACGACGTCAATCTGATGAAGGGCGCGATCTACAAGTCAGATTATATCACAACAGTCAGCCCCAGCTACGCAAACGAGCTGAGAGACTCCTTTTTCGCCTGTGGTCTTCACGAAGTTATTGAGGATAATTCTTATAAACTGACCGGCATTCTGAACGGACTCGATATCGAGCGCTATGATCCCTCAACAGACATTTACCTCTCCGAAAACTTTAGCCCTGAAGAGCCGGACGGAAAGGCGGCATGTAAGGCAGACCTATGCCGTGAGCTCGGTCTCGAGGAATCGGATACCCCGATCATTGCCTGTATTTCAAGGCTTGTCGGTCATAAGGGCTTCGATCTTATCTCTGATGCTCTGGACCGGATCGTTTCCCGCGGCATAAGGTTTATAATACTTGGAACTGGCGAGGACAAATACGAAAGCTTTTTCCGTGAAGCCGAAAACAGGTATAAAGGAAGGGTCTCGGCTAACATCATGTATTCCGAAAAACGCGCCTCGATGATTTACGCCGGTGCAGATATGATGCTAATGCCCTCCAAAAGCGAACCCTGCGGGCTGACACAGATGATCGCAATGCGCTACGGCTCCGTCCCGATCGTACGTGCGGTCGGCGGGCTGAAGGACAGCGTGCGCCCCTACCCCTCAGATACCGCTACCGGCTTTACCTTCCTCGGGTATTCCGCGGAAGACATGGAAAGGACGGTCAATTACGCCATAGATATCTGGTATGACAGAGAGAAATGGCACGAGCTTATGCTGCGGGATATGGTCGAGGATCTCTCCTGGAGCCGCTCGGCTAAGGAATATTTAAAAATATACGATTCTTTAATATAAATATAGATATAACAGTTTGCATTTTATCCTTAAAACATGAAAGGGAAATTGGTATGACCCCAATCAGCAAGAATGAACTCAAAGCTGCAATCGAGGACAAACTTGAGGCTCATTACGGGAAAAAAGCACAGGAGGCCTCTCCTTCGGAATTCTTCTGCGCGTGCGCCTCGCTTCTGCGCGAAATGATCTCCCGCAATCTTGTTCACGGAAACAGGAAGGACACAAGGCATATTCACTATCTTTCAATGGAATTCCTCATGGGCCGTTCTCTTGCCAAAAATGCCTTCAACCTCGGAATATTCGACGAGCTTAACGATGCCCTTTATGAGATGGGCGTCGAGCCCGCAAGTATTTTTGAGGCCGAGCCTGATGCAGGCCTTGGAAACGGAGGACTAGGAAGGCTTGCCGCCTGCTACATGGACAGTATGGCGACCTTGGGATTGCCCGCAACCGGCTATTCTCTTTGCTACGAGCTCGGAATGTTCCGCCAGAACATAATTGATTTCAAACAGGTCGAGGTCGCTGACAGCTGGACGGTCTCTGCGGACAGCTGGCTTGTCCCCTGCTATGAGGATGCGGTCGAGGTCCGCTTCGGAGGCAAGTACGAGGAAAACTGGGATTACAGCGGCAGATGCCAGACGACTATCAAGGACTATACATCGGTTCTCGCCGTTCCCCGCGATATGCTTATATCCGGCTATAAGACCGACTGCGTGAATATGCTCCGTCTCTGGGACGCGAAGTCTCCCAAGTCCCTCGATATGCGCCTTTTCTCAGGCGGCGAGTACCTTAAATCGATGGAACAGCGCACCATGGCCGAGGTCATAACAAAAGTTCTCTATCCCGCTGACGAAACAACAGAAGGCAAAATTCTCCGCATCAAGCAGCAGTATTTCTTTGTATCCGCTACCGCTCAGTCGGTCGTAAATAAGCACCGGGCAAAATACGGCGACGTACGCAACTTTGCAAAACACCATGTTTTCCAAATCAACGATACGCATCCTACAATGGTCATTCCCGAGCTGATGCGTATCTTTATGGATGAGGACGGACTCGGTTGGGACGAAGCGCTCAACATAGTTTCTAACTGCGTCGCCTACACGAACCATACGGTCATGTCCGAAGCGCTTGAATGCTGGCCGCAGGATCTGATCGAAACACAGC
>JAJUHD010000152.1 GCA_029268085.1 Bacillota bacterium
AAGAATTACGTTCAGCCTTCCGTCCGTTTCCAATATCGCGTACTTTATCTGGCTGATATCCAAAACGCTTTGCCCACGCAGCTCTTCCGCCAGCTCGTCCGGCGTTAAACGGTTTTTTTTCATTTCCTTCTGATCTATTACGCCATTTACGATGATGAAGGAAGGCTTGCCGCAGATAAGCTCCTTTGCGCGGCTGCTTTTAACGATCACGCCTGATATTATCAGCTCACAGCAGAGCAGAATAACAATGGGAAGGACGCCGTTCATAAGCGGAATGCCGATGTCCTGCAAAGGATGCGCAGCGATATCAGATATAAGAACGGTAATGACAAGTTCCGAAAGCTCAATTTCGCCGAGCTGACGCTTTCCCATAAGCCGCATCGCGAAAATAAGCGACACATATATTATCAAAGTGCGAAAGAATACAATGCCCAAGATATGCACCCCCGCATATTAGGTTTTCCGAGTGAAGATAAATTATTAGTTCTAACCAGAGCAGAGGATGTTTTATGAGCACATCTAATATCAGACTTATTATCAGCGGCTTTGGGCTCATGCTTTTTGGCGTCATTGTTGCGATCTGCAGCCAGAGCGCGTTCGCTTATATTCCCGGGGGACTAGGCTTACTTTTTGTTATAATCGCCTGTGCAGCAAAAGATTAGGGCAAAAAATAATCGGCTATAAATCAGTTTTTCTTATGGAGGTGATCTTGTTGAAGTTTACAAAAATGCAGGGCTGCGGAAATGACTACGTTTACGTTAACTGCTTTGAAGAAAAAATCGACGACAGACCGGAAATGGCCCGGAAGGTATCAAACCGCAATTTCGGCATCGGCAGCGACGGGCTTATATGCATCTGCCCGTCGGATTCTGCGGATTTCAAGATGGATATGTACAACGCGGACGGAAGCAGGGCGCAGATGTGCGGCAACGGTATCCGCTGTGTCGGGAAATACGTTTTTGAAAAAGGAATGACCGATAAAACGAAGCTTACGATCGAGACCGGCTGCGGAATAAAGAAACTCGATCTGAACGTGGAGAACGGCATTGTTAAATCCGTTCGCGTCGATATGGGATCTCCCGAGCTGCGCCCGCAGTTTATTCCGGTAGCCGAGCACGGTAAAAGCTTTATCAACCGCTCCGTTATTGTAGGAAGCGATGAATATTTCGTAACAGCTCTTTCGCTCGGAAACCCGCACGCCGTCGTTTTCGTCAAAGACGTCGATGCTCTTGACTTGAAGACGCTTGGTCCGAAATTCGAAAACCATCCGCTCTTTCCCGAGCGTGTAAATACCGAATTTGTCGAGGTTATTGATAGAAATACGATTAAAATGCGTGTCTGGGAGCGCGGCAGCGGCGAGACGCTCGCCTGCGGTACGGGAGCTACCGCTTCCGCAACCGCCTCAATGCTCAACGGACATACAGAAAACGCCGTAGCCGTACGGCTGCGCGGAGGCGAGCTTCTTATCGAGTGGAACAGGGACACAAACAAGCTCTATATGACAGGCCCCGCCGTCATGGTATTTGACGGGGAACTGTATATCTGAAAACGCGAAATATCGCAAGGAGAACCAGAATGCTTACTGTAAACGAGAATTATCTTAAACTTCCGGGCAGCTATCTCTTTTCAGAGATCGCAAAGCGCGTTTCAGCGTTCAAGGCCGAAAACCCGGATAAAAGCGTTATCCCGCTGAGTATAGGCGACACCACGCGCCCGCTTTCTCCCACGGTCATTGCGGCTATGCATAAGGCTGTTGACGAGATGGGACAATTAGGAAGCTACCGCGGCTACGGTCCGGAGCAGGGCTATGCGTTTCTGCGCGAAACGATAAGAGACAAGGCATATAAGCCTCTGGGCGTGGACATTGCCGTTGACGAGATTTTTATCAGCGACGGCGCTAAAAGCGACTGCGGCAATATCGGCGACATTTTCGGGAAAGACAATGTAGTTGCAATCTGCGACCCCGTCTATCCCGTATATGTCGATACAAACGCTATGGCAGGCAGAGCGGGGGACTATGACGGGACGCGCTGGACGGATCTGCTTTACCTGCCATGCAACGAGGCAAACGGCTTTATGCCCGAGCTTCCCGTCAGGACGCCGGATATAATCTATCTCTGCTTCCCGAACAATCCGACGGGCGCCTCGGCTACCAAGCCCCAGCTCAAACTATGGGTCGATTACGCGCTGAAAAACGGAGCAGTTATTCTTTTTGATGCGGCTTACGAGGCTTATATTTCCGAGGATAATATACCCCACTCTATATATGAGATCGAGGGCGCAAGGGAGTGCGCGATTGAGTTCCGCAGCTTTTCTAAGACTGCGGGCTTTACCGGCACACGCTGCGCCTATACGGTCGTACCTATGGACCTGAAATTCGGAGGCGTGCAGATTAACAAGCTCTGGAACCGCCGCCAGTGCACTAAGTTCAACGGCGTACCGTATGTCATTCAGCGCGCGGCTGAGGCGGTCTATACCGAACAGGGTATGAGAGAGACACGCGAGATCATAGACTACTATATGAACAACGCTCGGGTCATCAGATCAGGACTTAAAAACGCCGGGCTGACTGTCTACGGCGGCATCAATTCTCCTTATATCTGGGTCAAAACGCCGGACGGCGCCGATTCGTGGGGCTTCTTCGACAGGTTGCTCAAGGAGGCCGGAGTTGCCGTCACACCCGGCGCGGGCTTTGGACCGGAGGGCGAGGGCTTCATCCGTTTGACAGGCTTCGGCGATGCAGAGCAGACGAAGCAGGCGGTCGAAAGAGTGATAAAAGTAATTAAGTAGATTTTAACTTGCGCCGTTATAGTGTGAAAAAACGGCGCAAGCCGTGTTTAGAAGGAGGACTAAAATGTGCGGAATAGTCGGATATACAGGCAGCCGTCAGGCCGCCCCGATACTCTTGGACGGCCTGCAAAGGCTTGAATACAGAGGATATGATTCAGCCGGTATTGCAGTGAACGACGGCGAAAAAATCGATATCGTCAAATCTATGGGAAGACTTGCCGTACTCCGTGCGAAGTGCGACGACGGACTCTCGGTTTCCGGCAGTGTAGGTATCGGACACACACGCTGGGCAACCCACGGAAAACCCTCGGACGTGAACTCACACCCGCATGTCAGCGAAAACGGGCGCATCGCGATAGTACATAACGGAATCATAGAAAACTTTGCCCCGCTCAAGGAGATGCTTACAAACCGCGGCAGAGTCTTTAAGTCGGAAACGGATACCGAAGTCGCCGCCCAGCTGATAGATTATTACTACAAAGGCGATATACTTGACGCTGTTGCAAGAGCTGTTCGTGAGCTTGAGGGCAGTTATGCTCTCGGAATCATCTGCGCCGATGATCCCGATACTCTGGTTGCCGTGAAGAGCCATGCTCCGCTTATAGTAGCCTACGGAGAAGGCGAAAACTTTTTTGCATCCGATGTGATGGCAGTTGTGAGCCACACGAAGACGGTCTCATATCTTGATGATGACGAGATTGCGGTCGTGCGCAAGGACGGTATTAAGTTCTATACTCCGTTCCTTGACGAAATCAAAAAGGAAAAATATTTAATCGACTGGGATATTTCTGCGGCCGACAAGGGCGGCTACGAGCACTATATGTTTAAGGAGATAATGGAGCAGCCCGAAGCCGTCAGGCGCACCATAGAGCCTTTCATAAGAGACGGCAGAGCGGATCTTTCCCAATACCTTGATAAGGAATACATAAAAAACCTTGACAGGATAATCGTTATCGCCTGCGGTTCGTCTTACCATGTCGGCGTTATCGCTAAATACAACATCGAAAAGCTCGCCCGCATCCCCGTTGAGGTCGTGCTGGCCTCCGAATTCCGTTACTGCGATCCTATCGTGACCGATAAGACGCTCGTCATATGCATAAGCCAGTCCGGCGAAACAGCGGATACGCTTGAAGCCCAGTGCGAAGCAAAGCGCCTCGGTGCGATGACCCTCGCTATTGTAAATGTCGAGGGCAGCTCCATTGCAAAGGGCGCAGATAAGGTCATCTATACGAAGGCCGGACCCGAGGTTGCCGTGGCTACGACAAAGGCCTACAGCACCCAGCTTGCGGTTACGGTTATGATCGCTCTCTATGCCGCAGAGTGCCGTGAAGCCGTGTCTAAAAAAGAATATGATACCATCCTTTCGGAACTTGAAGCCGTACCTGAAAAGATGAAGCTGATTCTTGATGACAAGGAAAGCATCCAGTATTTGGCCTATCAGCACTTTAACAACGAGGACCTGTTCTTCATCGGGAGAAATATCGACTATGCTCTTTCGCTCGAGGGCTCTTTGAAGCTCAAGGAAATCTCATATATTCACTCGGAGGCTTACGCGGCGGGCGAACTAAAGCATGGTACAATTTCGCTCGTCGTCGACGGTACTCTGGTCATCGCCGTTACGACTTACGGCAGGCTGGTTGAGAAGACTTTGTCAAACGCGCTTGAAGTCAAGGCGCGCGGCGCACATGTCATGGGCATCACGACAGAAGGCCTCAGGGAAAAGGTTGCCTCGGCAATTGACGAGATAATCACGATTCCGAATACGCACGAGGTGCTTCTGCCCTCCCTGGCAGTCCTGCCTCTTCAGCTTTTCGCATACTATATGGCTCTTTACCGCGGCTGCGACATTGATAAGCCGAGGAATCTGGCAAAAAGCGTAACGGTCGAATAAGACACGCTAAATATTAAAAAAATATTCCGCTGCAAATGAAATTTTGCAGCGGAATATTTTTTGTTGATTATCCTATCGAAAGCTCTTTGAGCTTCGCCTCGGTCGGAACGCCTTCCTTGTCCCATCCTCTTACGGCATAGTACTCTGGAAGCATTATATCGAGCCTGTTAACCCTTCCCTTTGCAGGCCCCTCGGAAACGGGCTCCTTCAATAGTCTTGGAGGCAGGGTGTCGTCCTTCCTTCCAAATCCGTTCTTCAGATTGAAAACCCTTTCAAGGTTCCAAATCCTTTCGCCGATCTTAAGGACATCTTCATCAGAAATGTCGATACCGGTGCAGGTCCTGTACATTGCGGCTATCTCGGGCAGACCTATGGCAAATGTGGTGAACAGGCATATTCCAACGGAATCCACAACAGCCGTAAGATCCTGGAAAACCTTTAACGTTGCCGGCTTGCCTTCGGTAGCCATAGGATCCATCTTGACAGGAATACCAAGTATTTCAGGCGATGTCATATAGCCGCGAACGTGGCATCCGCCGCGATTGGAGGTGGCATAGTTAAGGCCGATACCTTGCATCGTACGTCCGTCATAAGCCGGCATCTCCTGCTTTTTAACAGACATCGACAGTTCGGGGTGTCCGAAGCTTTCAGCCATCCTGTAAGAACCCAAAGCCAGCTTGTCTCCGAAGCCTTCCCTGTAACCGGTCATGCTTGTAAGCTTGACTATTGCTTCTGCGCTGCCAAATGGAAGCTCCATCCCGATGTCTTCCTTTTTGGCATAACCTTTTTCATACAGCTCCATAGCGCAGGCAATTGTGGCGCCCATTGTAATGGGGTCCATTCCGAGCTCATTGCAGCGGAAGTTTGCTTCACAGACGGCAGCCAGATCATCTACGCCGCAGTCGGAGCCGAACGACCAGCCCGCTTCGTATTCGGGTCCCTCGCCGAAGTTTGTGGATCTTTCTCCCGGTATTTTAGTAACTCTGCCGCAGCCGATCGAGCAATCAAAGCAGCCTCTGTTTCTCACAAGATAGTTCTTTGCAAGAGACTCTCCGCTTATATCGTCCGCTTTTTCGAACTTTGACTGCTGCCAGTTTCTTGCCGGTAAAGCACCGGACTCGTTAAGAATATTCACCAGAATTTCTGTTCCATACGCGGGCAGCCCGGAACCGGTAACACCATTTGCTTTCATCATCGCTCTTGCGCTAATGCATGCGTCATAAAATTCCTGAGGCTTTGCCACGCTGATAGACTTTGTGCCTCTGACAGCTATTGCCTTCAGATTTTTCGAACCCATTACAGCGCCAAGCCCCGAACGTCCGGCAGCTCTGTTTTTATCGTTCATGATCGCAGCAAAAAGTACAAGCTTTTCACCAGCAGGTCCGATGCATGCGATTTTTGCATCCTCGCAGGTTTCGTTAATCAGATCATAAGTAGTAGCA
>JAJUHD010000153.1 GCA_029268085.1 Bacillota bacterium
CCATACACTACAACGGCTGCAAAATAAACATCGTGGATACACCGGGCCACGCCGACTTCGGAGGCGAGGTTGAGCGTATTCTAAAAATGGTAAACGGCGTAATTCTCCTCGTGGACGCAGCGGAAGGCCCGATGCCTCAGACGCGCTTCGTCCTCGGCCGAGCGCTTGAGCTCGGCCACAGGGTCATCGTTGTAGTTAACAAAATCGACCGCCCCGACCAGCGCATTTACGAGGTAATCGACGAAGTGCTGGAACTTCTCATGGATCTTGACGCGACGGACGAGCAGCTCGATTCCCCGATGCTCTTCTGCTCGGCGAGGCAGGGCATCTGCTCAGTCAACCCTGACGATCTCGGAACAGATCTACGTCCCCTGTTCGATACGATAATCAATTACATCCCCGCGCCCGGACAGGTTACCGAGGCGCCCTTCCAAATGCTCGTTTCGTCCATCGACTACAACGAATACGTCGGGCGTATAGCGATCGGGCGCATTGAGCGCGGCATCATTAATCAGAATCAGGAGATAACCGTCTGCGACTACCACGGCGAAAGGCAGCCCCGCAAGGCAAAGGCCGTAACGCTTTACGAATTTGAAGGACTGACGAAAGTACCCGTTGAAAAAGCCGAAGCGGGGAGCATAATTGCTATGTCCGGCATCGGCGACATTACGATAGGCGATACCATCTGCGCGGCCTCCTGCCCCGAGCCCTTGCCCTTTGTCAAAATATCCGCGCCCACGATTGAGATGACCTTCTCCGTCAACGACAGTCCTTTTGCGGGACGCGAAGGGCAGTTCGTAACAACCCGCCAGATCCGCGACAGACTTATGCGCGAAACGCTTAAGGATGTTTCCCTCCGCGTAACACCCATCGAAAACAGCGACGCTTTTAATGTCGCGGGACGCGGTGAGATGCACCTTTCGATACTCATTGAAACGATGCGCCGCGAAGGTTACGAATTCCAGGTTTCACCCCCGCGTGTTCTGTTCAAGGAAATAGACGGCGTGAAGTGCGAACCCATGGAGCGAGTCATTGCGGACGTCCCTGAAAATGCGGTCGGCGCGGTGATGGATAAGCTTTCCTCGCGCAGAGGCGAATTCGTCCAAATGAACCCCGTCGGAAATCGCACAAAGCTGGAATTTCTTGTTCCGTCGCGCGGGCTTTTCGGCTACCGCAACGAGTTTCTGACAGACACCCGCGGCGAAGGCATCCTCGCCTCGGTGTTCGACAGCTACGCGCCCATGAAGGGCGAGATCTCGCGCCGCAGCACAGGCTCGCTCGTCGCCTTTGAAACCGGCGAAGCCGTCGGCTACGGGCTTTTCAACGCGCAGGACCGCGGCGCTCTGTTTATCGGCCCGGGAGTTCCCGTATATGCAGGCATGGTTGTCGGCAGCTGCCCGAAAATGGAGGATATTTCCGTCAACGTCTGCAAGAAAAAGCAGCTGACGAATATGCGTGCCGCCGGCAGCGACGAGGCTCTGCGTCTTGTGCCGCCGCGCATCATGAGCCTTGAGCAGTGCATGGAGTTCCTTGCAGACGACGAACTGCTCGAGGTCACTCCAAAAAACCTGCGTATCAGAAAGCGCATCCTTGACCACAGTCAGCGCATGAAAGCTCTTATGAAAAACAAATAAATATTTGTAAAAGCTTAAAAATAAACTTTTTCTTTACAAACTATACCTAAATATGATAAACTTTTAAAGCTTTAGCCCCTGTGCTTAGTTTTGGGATCCAGCCGAGGAACGGCTCCTTTCTTCCCCATCACTCAGCCTGAGGGTATGTATAAAATGAAAGGAGATCATTACCATGATCACAAAAGACCAGAAAACCGCAGTTATCGAGTCAAACCGCACCCATGAAACCGACACCGGCTCGCCGGAGGTTCAGATTGCGATCCTTACTGAACGCATCAACCAGCTAACAGAGCACCTCAAGGTCCATAAGAAGGACAACCACAGCCGTCTCGGACTTCTGAAAATGGTCGGCAAGCGCCGCAGACTGCTCGATTACCTTATGGACAAGGACATCGAGCGTTACCGCGCCTGCATCGCAAAGCTGGGCATCAGAAAGTAATAATAGCATTACAGGGGCTGTTTCGCTGGATAAACGGAACAGCCCCATTATGCAGTTTAGTAAATTGTTGATATTATTTGTCTAAGTGACTATAATATAAAATAAATACCGAAGTTTAAAATGCGGAGCGTTAACCTTTAGCAGTTGAAAATGCGCTTATCCCTAGCTTATGGGATAAACCTGTTTTCAAGTGTTAAAGGGATCGGCTCCGTAAAAAGGGATAATTCCCGGAAGGAGCATACGAATGATAATAAAGAAAAAAGAATTCAACAACGTGCACCGTTATGAGACCATGCTGGCGGGTCGTCCTCTCGTATTCGAGACCGGCAAGCTCTGCGAACTGGCGAACGCCTCGGTGCTCACAAAGTATGGCGAAACCACCGTTCTCGTCAACGTTACCGCCTCCGCAAGACCCCGCGACGGAGTCGAATTTTTCCCGCTTTCCGTCGACTTTGAGGAAAAGCTTTATTCCGTCGGACGCATTCCCGGCGGATACACCCGCCGCGAATCCCGCCCCTCGCTTCAGGCGGTTCTCGCATCCCGCATGATCGATCGTCCGATGCGCCCTCTGTTTCCTTATGACCTGCGCAACGACGTCGTTATCTCCTGCACCGTTCTCTCCGTCGACCGCGATTGCGCTCCCGAGATCACCGCTATGATCGGCGCCGGCGCCGCCGTCGCGATTTCCGACGTTCCGTTCAACGGACCCATTGCGGGTATTGCCCTCGGCTGGGACGGGGAAAAATACCTTTTCAACCCCACTCAGGAAGAGCGCAAGAGAAGCAAGATGAACGTCACCGTCGCCGCGACCCACGAAAAGGTCGTCATGATCGAAGCGGGCGGCGATGAGATCCCCGAAGATGTTATGTATAACGGCATCGTAGCGGCTCACAACGAAATTCAGGTCATTCTTGACCTCATCGACAAGATGGTAGCCGAAATCGGCAAGGAAAAATTTACCTATGACCATGCGGACTTTGATATGGACCTCTTCAACACTCTCTGTGAAAACGAGCTTGAGGGCATGAAATACTGCATGGACACGGACGACAAAAATGTCCGCGAAGCCAGAGTCAACGAATGGATCACCATGGTCACTGAAAAATACGGCGAGCAGTTCCCTGAAATGGGCAAATACATGGAAGAGCTCCTTTACCGTATGCAGAAGAAGATTGTCAAGGCATGGCTGCTTGCCGGCAAGCGCGTTGACGGACGCGCGATGGACGAAATCCGTCCTCTCGCTGCGGAAGTCGGCGTCATTCCTAGGGTCCACGGCTCCGGTCTTTTCACCAGAGGCCAGACGCAGGTCCTCACGATTGCAACCCTGAATACACTCGATATGGCGCAGAACCTCGACACCATCTGGGAAGAGGAAGAAAAGCGCTTTATGCACCACTATAACTTCCCGTCATATTCCGTCGGAGAAGCCAAGGCCAGCCGCTCGACGAACCGCCGCGAATACGGTCACGGGGCTCTAGCTGAAAAGGCGCTTGAACCCGTCATCCCTCCTGTCGAGGAATTCCCGTACGCGATCCGCCTTGTTTCCGAGGTTCTCTCATCGAACGGCAGCACCTCGCAGGGCAGCATCTGCGGCAGCACCCTCGCCCTCATGGACGCGGGCGTTCCGATTAAGGCCCCCGTCGCGGGAATTTCCTGCGGACTCATACAGGACGATAACGGCGGCTTTACGACCTTTATCGATATCCAGGGCGTGGAGGACTTCCACGGAGAGATGGACTTCAAGGTTGCCGGTACGAAAAAGGGCATTACCGCTATCCAGATGGACCTTAAGAACGACGGTCTGACTCACGAGATAATCAAGAACGCGCTCGAGATAACAAAGGAAGCGCGCTACCAGATACTTGACGAAATCATGCTTCCCTGCATCTCCGAGCCTCGCACCGAGCTCGCCGAGACCGCTCCCAAGATGCTGACCATGAAAATTGACGTAGACAAGATACGCGAGGTTATCGGCTCCGGCGGCAAGGTCATCCAGAAGATCACCGCGGACACAGGCTGCAAGATCGATATCGAGGATGACGGCACGATTTATATCGCATCAGAGAACTTGGATGCCTGCCGTCAGGCAAAAGCCGTTATTGACAGCATCGTATTTGTGCCGGAGGTAGGCAAGCTTTATTACGGCAAGGTCGTCCGCATAATCCCCATCGGTGCCTTCGTCGAGCTGGCGCCCGGCAAGGACGGTATGTGCCACATCAAGGATCTTGAGTTTAAGCGCACTGAAAAGGTCGAGGATGTTCTCAATATCGGCGACATGACATGGGTCAAGGTCATCGAGATTGACGACCGCGGCAGAGTCAATCTTTCCCGCAAGGAAGCCCTTAAAGAGCGTGAAGCTCAGGGCCTTAAGGACTGATAAACCAATAAATTGATACCGGGGCGGGACTTTCCCCGCTCCGGTTTTTGCTGGAGATACAATATGTTTGAAATTATAAAACTTCCGAACGGAGTCCGGATCATATGTGAAAAGATGCCCTATGTGCGCTCCGCCGCAGTCGGTATTTTTGTTAACGTCGGCTCAAGAGACGAGGCCTCCTCCGAAAACGGAAGCGCCCACTACATTGAGCATATGCTTTTTAAGCGCACGCGGGAACATACCGCGGCGGAGCTTGCTTTTGCGATGGATGCTATCGGCGGCCAGATAAACGCCTATACTACCCGCGAAAACACCTGCTTTTATGCGAGAGTTCTGGACACTCACCTGAATACTGCGGTGGACCTTTTGACCGAGATGTTCTTCGACTGCGCCTTCGACGAAGCTGAAGCTGAGAGTGAACGCGGCGTCATCCTCGAGGAAATCGGCATGTACGAGGATACCCCCGACGACGCCTGCTATGAAAGACTCATGTCCGGCTGCTTCAAAGGCGCGCTCGGCCGTCCTGTTCTCGGCAAGCCCTCGACCCTTGTAAAAATGTCTGGCGAAAGCCTAAGGGCATTCAAGGAAAATCGTTACACGGCCGGAAGAATTATCATTTCACTTTGCGGCAACTATGACGACAGCCATGTAGAGCGCATAAAAGAACGCTTCTCAGTTTTGGGAAAAGGAAGCAAAAAGGCAAGAAAGGCTGCCGAATACAGCTCTCATATATCCGTCCGGCGCAAAAAAACCGAACAAAACCAGTTTTGCGTCGCGTTTCCTTCCAACGAGGTTTCGAGCGAGGACCGCTTTGCGATGAACCTTCTCTCGACAATTCTGGGCGGCGGCGTTTCGTCGCGGCTTTTCCAAAATATCCGTGAAAAATACGGGCTTTGCTACTCGATCTATTCGTTTCAGTCAAACTTTACTGACACGGGCATTTTGTCAGTCGCCACCGCAGTCAGCAAGGAAACGGAGATGCGCACGCTCGGTCTTATTGGAGACGAGCTAAAGCGTTTTGTCGACGAAGGGATAACGGAGGAAGAACTGAGCAGGGCGAGAGAGCAGGCAAAATCCTCTCTCGTAATGAGCCTCGAATCCACAAATTCCCGCATGCTTAAAATGGGCAACTCCATGCTCGCGCTTGGAAAGTGCCTAACGCCGGACGAATTAATTGCGCGGTATGACGCCGTTACGAGTGAGGAGATACTCTCGCTTGCGCGAAAACGCTTCAATTTTAAACAGATGTCCCTTTCGGCTCTCGGCAAAACCTCCTCGGCGGAGGATTACATTAAAGCACTTGGGTTATAAGCAAAACAGCTTTCTTTAACAATCATCCAAAAGTGCATGATAAACAGATAAGTCAAAGAGGTCTGCCTGAAATCGGCAGACCTCTTCATATGTAATGTTTAGAGCAAGGCACAATTA
>JAJUHD010000154.1 GCA_029268085.1 Bacillota bacterium
AGAAATGATCGCAAAGCCATGGCGCTTTCCCGAAAAATCTGATTAATTAGGAGATATGATTATGTTCGCAAAGACTTATCTGGAAATAGTCGATGTGCAGGCACGCGAAATTCTTGACTCCAGAGGTAACCCGACACTTGAAGTTGAAGTAACCCTTGACGACGGAACGATAGGCAGGGCCGCTGTTCCTTCCGGCGCTTCAACCGGTGCTTTCGAGGCCTGCGAGCTGCGTGACGGCGACAAAAGCCGCTATCTCGGCAAGGGCGTTCTGAATGCGGTCGAGAATGTCAACGGCGAAATCGCCGAGGTCATGCTCGGGCTCAATGCTCTTGATCAGCCCTCTATTGACAAGCTACTCATAGAGCTTGACGGCACCAAGAACAAGACCCGTCTCGGCGCAAACGCTATTCTTGGCGTTTCCCTAGCCTGTGCGCACGCTGCGGCCGATTCTCTCGGTATGAGTCTTTATACCTATATCGGCGGAGTGAACGCAAAGACTTTGCCAGTACCGATGATGAACGTCCTAAACGGCGGAGCGCACGCTTCCAACAGTGTGGACATTCAGGAATTTATGATTATGCCCGTATCCGCTCCCAATTTCCGCGAAGCTCTACGCATGTGCGCGGAGGTCTTTCACACCCTCAAGAAGATCGTCAAATCCGCAGGAGTCGGCGATGAAGGCGGCTATGCTCCCGACCTCAGCAGCGACGAGGACGCTCTCAAGGCGCTCGTTGAGGCTATCGAGAAGGCCGGCTACAAGCCCGGCGTTGATTTTAAAATCGCTATGGATCCCGCAGTCTCCGAATGGTTCGACGAGAAGGACGGCTGCTATCATCTGCCGAAGCGCGGCACCGTTATGACCCGTCAGGACATGGTCAATATGTGGGTTAGTTTCTGCGACAAGTATCCGATTATCTCGATTGAGGACGGCATGGCTGAAGAAGACTGGGAAGGCTGGAAGATGCTCACCGACGCTCTCGGGCACAGGATTCAGCTCGTCGGAGACGACCTTTTCGTCACGAACTCCGAACGCCTCAAGAAGGGCATCGATATGGGAGTCGCAAACGCGATCCTTATAAAGCTCAACCAGATCGGAACGTTGACCGAGACCCTCGATACCATACAGATGGCTCACAGAGCGGGTTATACGACTATTATATCCCATCGCTCCGGCGAGACCGAGGACACCACGATCGCGGATGTTTCCGTTGCGCTGAACGCAGGACAGATCAAGACCGGCGCTCCCAGCCGCATAGACCGCGTCGCGAAGTACAATCAGCTTCTGCGCATCGAGGACGAGCTTTTCGACGTTGCAAAATATCTTGGAAACGACGCGTTTTACAGTATTAAGGCAAAATAATAAAAAATTACTGAATGAACGTATAAATGGTGTTTTTGCTGGTAAAAATATCCGCAGAAACACCATTTTTCTATTCAGGAGGTAATGGAATGTCTGATAAAAAAAGCTTCGGCGAAAAGCTGGAAGCGTTCTTTTCCGGAAAGGGCTTCTACATAGTCCTTTTCCTGTGCGTGGCGGTCATAGGCGTTTCCGCCTATTTTCTGTTCACGGGGAGCAAGGACGATGTAGAGGGTATGTCCGAAGCAAACAACGGCTACGAAGAGGTTGTGGAGCCTCTGAATGAAGACCCCGAAATGGCGGCGCCGCCCGTAGTCGAGGAAGAATCCGAAACAGAGGAAACCGAAGCGGAGGATGACGATCTGGAAGCCGCGACGGAAAATGAGGAAACCGGCAACTGGACCGAAGAGCAGGCAGAGACAGCCGTTTCCGCACAGTATATCTGGCCGCTCGAAGGCGAAATCGATATGCCCTATTCTGTGACGACGCTCATTTACAACAAAAAGCTGGGCGACTGGCGCACGCACGACGGTGTTGATATCGCTGCCCCGCTCGGCACGCAGGTGCTTGCCGTCTGCGCGGGCCAGGTAGAAAAGGTCTACACCGACGATATGGGCGGCATGACGGTTATTATCCAGCACGCGGGCGGGCTTAGAAGCATTTATTCGAATCTCGCGGCCGTACCAACCGTATATGAAGGCGACAATGTAATGACCGGTGAGATTATCGGAGCTGTCGGGGCGACAGCACCAGGTGAAACTAAGGACAACCCCCATCTCTGCTTCAAAATGACGCTAGACGGACAGAGCGTCAATCCTTCAGACTATCTTCCCCCAAGATAAGTCATCTCTCTTAAAGGGTTTCCCGAATATCGGGAAACCCTTTTTTTTAAGCATTATCAAGTGAAAATTTTTCTGCAAAAATTTGTTTGAGGTGTTATAATAGCAAAACGGGGATAAGTTCGCGTGTTTGGGGAGGAAATATAGAAATGACGCTTAAGGAACGCTTTTTGAATTATGTGAGCTATGATACGCAGTCCAGCATGGACTCTGGAACTATACCGAGTACGGAAAAGCAATGGGCGCTGGCGCACCTGCTTGAAAAAGAGCTGAAAGAGTTCGGGGCTTTTAATGTACGCGTCAGCGAGTACTGCCATGTGATGGCAGAGCTGCCTTCAAATATGGGCGACAGAAAAGTGCCCGCGCTGGGATTCATCGCACATTTGGATACTTCGCCCGATGCGCCGGGCGCGAACGTTAAACCGAGTATCATCGAAGCTTATGACGGCAGCGTCATCGTACTGAATAAAGAGAAGAATATAGTGCTTGATCCGAAGGAATTCGGCAGCCTTAAAACGCATGTTGGTGAAACGCTTATCGTAACGGATGGAACAACTCTCCTCGGTTCGGACGATAAGGCCGGTATCGCAGAGATCATGACGCTTGTCGAATATCTTCAGACGCATCCCGAGATACCGCACGGAAAGATCTGTATCGGCTTTACGCCTGATGAGGAGGTAGGAAAAGGCCCGGAGAAATTTAACATTGCGGATTTCGGCGCAGACTTTGCCTACACGATAGACGGGGAGAAACTCGGCGATATAGAGTTTGAAAATTTTAACGGAGCCAATGCGGGCGTTTTTATACAGGGAAAGAGCATACATCCGGGCTGGGCTAAGAATAAGATGATAAACGCGGCGCTGATCGCAACGGAATATGCGTCCATGCTGCCGCAGGCTGAAACTCCCTCTCATACAGAGGGTTACGAGGGCTTCTATCATCTGCACCAGATATCCGGCACGGTCGAGGAGGCGGAGCTCCAGTATATTATTCGTGACCATGACAGAGAAAGATTTGAGAGCCGCAAACAGTTTATGCACAAGGTCGGGGAGTACCTGAACGCAAAATACGGAGCAGGTACGGTACATGTTGTAACCGAGGACAGATATTACAACATGCGCGAGAAGCTCCTGCCGCACATGAAGCTCATAGAGCTTGCGCAAAAAGCGATAGAGTCAGAAGGGGTAAAGCCTGCGATTGTTCCGGTACGGGGAGGGACGGACGGTGCGAGGCTTTCATATATGGGGCTGCCTTGCCCGAATCTCGGTACGGGCGGGCATAATTTCCACGGTCCGTTCGAATACTGCTCGATAGAATCAATGGAAAAGGCGGCGGCAATACTCATACGTCTTACGGAGCTGTTTGCGAAAGAGATGGCCGAATAAACGGCTCGATAGGGGTTACTATGGAAGATTTAATAAGGATAGCGGCTATTCATGACATTTCAGGCGTCGGAAAGTGCTCGCTTACCGTCGCGCTGCCGGTCATTTCGGCAAGCGGCGTCGAGTGTGCCTGCTTGCCTACGGCGCTTTTATCAACACATACCGGCGGGTTTGAAAACTTCACCTTCAGCGACCTGTCCGCCGAGATGCTGCCAATTGCGCGGCACTGGAAGGAAGAGGGCATAATATTCGACGGCATCTATTCGGGCTATCTCGCCTCTGCAAAACAGGAAGAGATGCTTGAGGAGATAATAGGTCTGCTTGCGAACAAGGATACTAAGATAATTGTAGACCCCGTCATGGCAGACAATGGAAAATATTACAGCAATCTGGGGCACGATATGTGCCTTGCCTTCCGCAGGCTTTGCGGAAGGGCGCATATTATAACGCCAAATATTACCGAAGCCGCTCTGCTCACGGATTTGCCCTACATGGAAGGTCCTCATGACGAGGAATATCTGAGCTCCCTTGTTAACGGGCTTTCAAAGCTCTGCTGCGGCGTTATAGCAATAACGGGCGTCCGTCCCGACAGGGACAGCATCGGCGTTTACGCGGTCGATACGAAGACCGGCGAGAGCTGTCTTAGCGCAAGCAGGGCGGAGGAGGGCGTTTTCTGCGGTACGGGCGATTTGTTCGCTTCAGCGCTTGCGGCGCTCATACTCCGCGGCGCAGGCCTCAAAGATGCTGTAGAGATATCGACCTTGCTTGTGAGCGAAAGCATCGGGCGCACTGTCCGGCGGGGAACCCCGCGCAGGAACGGTGTCGATTTCGAGGGAGCGTTGCCGAATTATATCAGAAGAGTAGCCGAACTCTTCGGGGAATGAAAAAGGCGGTCGTTTGACCGCCTTTTTATCAGTTACATAGCGAAGCCGCCGTCAACCCCGAAGACCTGACCGGTTATAAATTCAGCCCTGTCCGAAGCGAGGAATGCCGCGAGCTCCGCGACCTCCGAGGGTCTCCCGAGACGGCAGAGCGGCGTTTCCTCACATAGCCTATTTTTGTCTTCGTCCGAAAAGCCGGACATCATATCGGTTTGGATAACGCCGGGTGCAATACAGTTGACCCTGATGCCTGAAGGCCCGAGTTCCTTGGCGAGCGATTTCGTCAGTCCTATGACGGCCGCCTTGGAAGCTGAATAAGCCGCCTCGCACGAGGCTCCGTGAATGCCCCAGACGGACGATACGGTTATAATAGAGCCTTCTTTTCTGTTTATCATGGAAGGAAGGACACGCTGCACACAGTTAAAAACTCCGTCCACATTTACGGCAAAGACTCTATGCCATTTTTCGGGTGTTATATCGGAGAAAAGACCATACTCCGAAATACCTGCGTTGCAGACGAGAACATTTATCTCTCCGATTTCGTCATACATCGAACGAACCTGCGCAGGGTCTGAAACATCTGCCCTGACGGGAACCCCGCCGATCTCTTCCGCGAGCCTCAGTGCCTTTTCGCGGCTCGACAGGTAATTGATATAAACTTTGAAGCTGTCCTTTGCGAGCGCGCGGGCAATGGCCTCGCCGATACCCCGCGACGCGCCGGTGACAAGAGCTGTTTTCATGGCTTCTCCTCCGTGGATCGGAATTGCAGCATGGCCTCTAAGCGGCATTATAATAACCGCTTGCGGTTATTATAACATAAAAGGCATATTTTGAAAATTACTGCTTTTTAATAGATATTTGAAAAAGATATACGTTTGTGATAAAATACGGATTACAGCGGTTTGGCGTCCCGAAGCGCCGATTTAGGGTAACGCTCGGATCGTAACTTGGAGGTAAAACTGTTATGCGAACCATAATCTGCAAGAAATGCGGAAGAGAAATAGACGCGTCTCTGGGCGAATGCCCGAATTGCGGAGCGGTGTATTACATATTGCCCGAAGAGGACAAAAAACTCGAATGGGCAATGAGCACTGATTCCGATATAGACGATACAAAAATCCTTAGAACAATTGACATGAATCGGCCCAACGGAGGGACAAGCAGTCACTCAACGCGGGATATCCTGAACGCCGATAATGACGAGCTGTTTAATACCCGCGTATGGAGAATCGACGAAGAGCAGGAGGCAAAGAACAACCCATTGCAGGCGCAGGAACCCCCAGCGGCACCAGCGCCCGTACGCGGTCCTGTTCAGCAGCCGCGTCCTGTACGCCGGAACCCGAAGCCGGAAGCTTCGCGCCCTGCGGGCGGGAAGGG
>JAJUHD010000155.1 GCA_029268085.1 Bacillota bacterium
AAAGCACCTCAATTTCCCTGAGTTTGACGATGATTTGCTCCGTTGTGAACGTCTTCTTTGACATCTTGTCCCAGCTCCTTTTTCGTTAGTTTATCATAACTTCACTAACAATCATACTGGTACAAAATTTGGGGGGCAGGGCACTACTAACATGCACGAACTCACCGGAGATTTCTTTACCGTCAGTCAGTGTCTTGGACATAGCCTAAAGGGTGTTGGCATTCAATTAAGTATTTCAAACAACTTAGATTCAGTCACCGCTCAATACGTCGATGTCCGTCTTGAACGTAAACAAATCGTATTAGAAGCTTATCACAATGCTGTCTCCCCTCTCCTAATTAGCATTTTTCAGCGATTTCTCATAAGATTTTATATTGCTCTTTGAAGCTACGGTGCTATTTTGTCACCATTTCATGCCAAGTCGCTGAATATTATGTATATTTATTGGTTTTTACGCGCACACATTTGCAGCGATAACATAATTGTAAAAGGCATAAACCCCGCAGAAACCTAGTGTTTCTGCGGGGTTTATGTTTTGGCGGAAGCGGTGGGATTCGAACCCACGAGACGTTGCCGTCTACCTGATTTCGAGTCAGGCCCGTTATGACCACTTCGATACGCTTCCAGAAAGATTTATACGAGCCATATTAAGATACTATATTTTTAGCGCTATGTCAATCATAAAAGTATGGCTGCGCTTTTGAAACATATTCTCAAAATCCTGATAATTTCTGCCCGATTGCGGAATATTTTAGTCAGGGCTGTTTTCTGCGCTTGCGGTAAGGCGGGCGTTGTGATAGTATCATATTGCTATTTTTTTCTTAACGCTGGGAGCTGGTGTATTTGTCAGAAACCATAGCCGCAATCTCCACCGGCGGAGCAAAAAGCGCGATTGGTGTAATCAGGATGAGCGGCGCAGACGCGATAGATATTGCGGATCGGGTTTTTCGCCCCTTGAACGGGAAGCCCTTCAAGGAGGCCGAAAGCCGGCGCCTTATATTGGGCGAGCTGCTGGGCGCCGACGGCTGCGTTATTGATCGCTGCCTTGCTGCGCTGAGCCGCGCCCCCCGCTCGTATACGGGAGAGGACACCGTCGAGTTTCACTGTCACGGTTCCCCTGCGGTGCTTGCCGCAGGGCTGTCTTCACTTTTCGGCGCTGGAGCAAGGCAGGCTCTCGCGGGAGAATTCACAAAACGCGCTTTTCTCAACGGCAGGCTGGACCTCACGCAGGCGGAGGCAGTCATAGACCTGATTGATTCCGAGACTGAACTCGCGGCGAAAAACGCGGCGATGCAGCTCGGCGGTTCCGTATCCCAGAAGGCGCTGAGGATTTACGATGCGCTGACGGATATTTCAGCTCATTTTCACGCGATTCTGGATTATCCGGACGAGGAACTGGAGCCTTTCGAAAAGGCTGGATTTGAAAAAACTCTTAAAAACGCGGCGGAAGATTTGGAAAAATTAATAAAAAGCCTGGAACGCGGCAAAATTTTACGAGAGGGCGTAAAATGCGCGATAATAGGACGCCCCAACGCGGGCAAGTCATCTCTTCTCAACGCTCTTCTCGGCTATGAGCGCGCTATTGTGACGGAGATTCCCGGCACGACCCGCGACACCATAGAGGAAAAGGTCATACTTGGCGGAGTGTTGCTCAGAATATCCGATACAGCCGGGCTTCGCAGGTCGGACGACAGGGTGGAACGCATCGGCATAGAGCGCGCGATGGAGGCGGCCCGCTCGTCCGAGCTGGTTCTGGCGGTTTTTGACGGTTCGGACGAAATGACGGAAGAGGACAAGGAAACTCTTCTGGCCGTGCGGGAGGCTCGCCGCTCGATAGCGGTTATAAATAAATCCGACCTTATTCAAAAAATTGACCTTTCCGAAATACGGCGGAGCTTTGAAACAGTCTGCTTTGTGTCCGCGATTGATTCTACGGGCTTGGACCGCCTCGGCGCTTCGATCAAAGAGCTTTTCGGGGGCGAGACCCCGGATTCCGCAGGAGAAATTATAACATCTGCACGACAGGCGGAGGTTATCAGCCGTGCATACAGCTCAATTCTGTCGTCGCTGGAGGCGCTTCGCGCCGGAGTCACGCCCGACGCTGTGCTTTCGGAGGCCGAGTCGGCGATGTCGGCTCTCGGCGAGCTTCTCGGCAGGACAGTCCGCAGCGACGTAACAGACAGGATTTTTTCCCGCTTCTGCGTCGGAAAATAGACCGCAATAATAGTAATATATTCCGAAATATTTAAAAATATATTCCTGCGCGGCAGCTCAATTAGGTTGATTTTATAACAAAATTATGCTAATATTCTTTGGCGGAAAAGACAGTCAAAAAGAACTGCAGAAAGGAAAAATCAAATGAGCAAGAAGTATATCTACCTTTTTACCGAAGGCAACGGCTCCATGAAGGAGCTGCTGGGCGGAAAGGGCGCCAACCTTGCGGAAATGACAAATCTCGGCATGCCCGTTCCCCAGGGCTTCACTATCACGACGGAGGCCTGCGTTCAGTACTATAACGACGGGGAGCGTATCAACGACGAAATCATGGCTCAGATCATGGAATACGTCGGCAAACTCGAGGCCATAGCTGGCAAAAAATTCGGCGATCTGGAAAATCCTCTCCTCGTATCCGTGCGCAGCGGCGCCAGGGCCTCTATGCCCGGCATGATGGACACGATCCTGAACCTGGGGCTTAACGACATCGTTGTAGAAGCCTTTGCCAAGAAAACAAACAATCCTCGCTTTGCCTACGACTCCTACCGCAGGTTCATACAGATGTACTCCGACGTCGTAATGGAGGTCGGAAAGAAATATTTTGAAGAGCTCATAGATAAGATGAAGGAAGAGCGCGGTGTGACTCTGGACACCGAGCTTACCGCGGACGACCTCAAGGAACTGGCGATCAAGTTCAAGGCGGAATACAAGAGCAAGTTAGGCTCCGATTTTCCGCAGGACCCGAAGGAACAGCTCATGGGAGCCATCAAGGCGGTCTTCCGCAGCTGGAATAACCCCCGCGCCATTTACTACCGCAGGATGAACGACATACCCTCCTCCTGGGGCACGGCGGTAAACGTACAGATGATGGTTTTCGGCAACACCGGCGACAACTCCGGCACCGGCGTCGCCTTTACCCGCAATCCTGCGACCGGCGAGAAGAAGCTGTTCGGTGAATTTCTTATGAACGCGCAGGGCGAGGACGTCGTCGCCGGCGTCCGCACCCCGCAGACAATAGACCAGCTTGCGGCAATCATGCCCGAGGCTTACAAGCAGTTTGTGGAGATCAGCAGCCGTCTTGAAAAGCATTATAAAGACATGCAGGACATGGAGTTCACGATAGAGGACGGAAAGCTCTATATGCTCCAGACCAGAAACGGTAAGCGCACGGCGGCCGCCGCTCTTAAGATTGCCTGCGACCTTGTCGACGAGGGCATGCTTACCGAGGACAAGGCCGTTCTTATGGTCGACCCGAAGCAGCTTGACGCGCTTTTGCACCCGCAGTTCGATGCCGCAGCGCTCAAAGCCGCCAAGCCCATAGGTCAGGGACTCGCCGCATCTCCGGGCGCCGCCTGCGGAAGGGCCGTCTTCACCGCCGAGGACGCCACCGACTGGGCGAAGAGAGGCGAGAGCGTGATTCTCGTCCGCCTCGAGACCTCACCGGAGGATATCGAAGGCATGCACTACTCCAAGGGCATCCTTACCGTCCGCGGAGGCATGACCTCGCATGCGGCCGTCGTCGCGAGGGGCATGGGCACCTGCTGCGTGTCCGGCTGCGGAGAAATCAAGTTTGACGAGGAGAACAAGTGCTTCACCCTCGGGGGAAAGACCTACAAGGAGGGCGATTGGATATCAATAGACGGCTCGACCGGATACATTTACGGCGAAGCCATCCCGACCGTGGAAGCCACCATAAGCGGTTACTTCGGAAGGCTCATGGGCTGGGCGGACAAGTTCCGCGTTCTCGGAGTAAGAACTAACGCCGACACTCCGAAGGACGCCGAAAACGCTTACAAATTCGGCGCCGAGGGCATAGGCCTCTGCCGCACCGAGCACATGTTCTTCGAGCCCGACCGCATAGCCGCCATTCGCGAAATGATAGTGTCCGAAACCGTCGAGCAGCGCGAGAAGGCGCTGGCAAAGCTCCTCCCCATGCAGAGAAGCGATTTTGAGGGCATTTACGAGGCGATGCATGGATATCCGGTCACCATCCGCTTCCTCGACCCCCCGCTCCACGAGTTCCTTCCCACAGAGGAAGAGGATATAGCGGCTCTTGCCGCCGAAATGAACATGAAGGTCGAGGATCTCAAGGCCATAATAGCCGGACTGCACGAGTTCAACCCGATGATGGGGCACCGCGGCTGCCGTCTTGCGGTTACCTATCCTGAAATAGCCGCAATGCAGACGAGAGCGGTCATCGAAGCCGCAATAAATGTCCAGAAGCGCCATCCGGAGTGGAAAATAGTTCCTGAAATAATGATCCCGCTTGTCGGCGAAGTAAAGGAGCTAGCCTATGTCAAAGCCGTCGTGACCAAGACCGCCGATGAAATCATAGCCGCCTCCGGCATGGATCTGCATTATAAGGTCGGAACTATGATTGAAATCCCGAGGGCCGCCCTTACGGCTGACGAGATAGCGAAGGAAGCAGAATTCTTCTCCTTCGGCACAAACGACCTCACGCAGATGACCTTCGGCTTCAGCCGAGACGACGCGGGCAAATTCCTGGGCGCCTATTACGACAAAAAGATTTACGAGTTCGACCCCTTTGCAAAGCTCGACCAGGAAGGCGTCGGCAAGCTCGTAGAGATGTCCGTAAAACTCGGCAAGCAGACTAGGCCCGATATAAAGCTCGGCATCTGCGGAGAGCACGGCGGAGACCCATCTTCGGTCGAATTCTGCCACAAGGCGGGGCTGACCTACGTTTCATGCTCGCCCTTCCGCGTTCCCATCGCAAGGCTCGCCGCCGCCCAGGCTGCGATAAAATACCGTTGACAAATCCCCTGCGGTGCATGTTCACGGTCCTCAAACCTTGCGCCGCGAGTGTCTGATGTAGTATTTCAAATAAAATAACAGGGTATTGGCAGCTAAAAACTTGAGTGACTTAGCGTACCAATACCCTGTTTTTGTTTGCATAAGCGGTCTCAGATTCAACCGCAGTCTTTTCTGTTCACAGAAATATCTTATTCTTCAAGGTCAAATATACAGAATATAAAAAGCATCCAATCCGATAAGAGCTAATCTCATCCGGATTGGATGCCATTATTTATTCCGGCAGAGCTTCCCGCTGAAGCTGATATTGTCCAGTGTCCACATCTATTGTCATGTGATAAATTCCTTTTTCATGTATGATTTTGTCCTTCTCCTCCGAAAAATAGGAAATAACATCCTCCTTAAGTACCGTAGTGAAATAAAATGTATTTCCGTCTTCAGAAAAACGGAGGTCTTCCAGCTCCTGACTCGGAGTAAATCCCCAAGCTTTGTCACAAATTCCCGGATCCAACCACCGTACTCCGCCGTCGCGATACACAAAACACAAACTTGAGGTTGCGCGCAGCATGCCGATGCAATCCTTTCGTATAAACGTAGCTTTAGTCCCCTCTATCCTGAATCTCTCACGAGTCATATTATTATAGTTTAATGCGAAATCAATTCCTTGCTCATAGGTAAAGAGATGGACCGCATTACCGTTCTTCCTGCTGACGGGAGCTTTTTCATATAGTCGCAGGAATGTGACTATGCACTGCTCAACGGTAAAGTATTCCTCCGGCAAAAAGGAGCCGTCCTCCATGCCATTCATTACATTCCATGAAGAAAGCGCCT
>JAJUHD010000156.1 GCA_029268085.1 Bacillota bacterium
AAACTCTTTTATCTTTGCAAAAATTAAAAAGCAGCGGCTTTAAAGCCGGAGATTAAGGAGGTTATTATGCCAAAGGTCAAGGATGTCTCCGCTTACTTTACAGCGCTTGTCCCCCCTGAGATGAAGATGGATTTTGACAACATCGGTCTTCTGGTCGGACTGAATAGTGAAGAAGTAACAAAAGCTGTCATCGCCTTGGATATCACAGACGAAGTTATAGACGAAGCGATAAAACACGACGCGCAGCTTATATTATCGCATCATCCCATGTTCTTCGAGCTTAAGCAGATCAGCGACGACGGTCTTGTCGGGCGTAAGCTTATCAAAATGCTGCAAAACGGAATTTCCGGTTTGTGCCAGCACACAAATTTGGACTGTGTACGCGGCGGCGTAAACGATGCTCTCGCAGCGAAGCTCGGTGTCAGGCTCGAGGGATATCTGGACGGTCCTCATCAGACAGCGGAAGGCAAGGAATACGGCATGGGGCGCTTCGGGTTTCTGCCTACGCAGGTCGATTTTGAGGACTACCTCTGCGACGTCAAATTTGTCCTTGGCTCCGCAGGTCTTCGGTACCACAGCGCAGACAGGCCGGTCAGCAAGGTGGCCCTCTGCGGCGGTTCCGGCGGGGATTTTGTTGAAAAAGCGGTCAAACTCGGCTGCGATACTCTTGTTACGGCTGATATTAAGCATCATCAGTTCCTGGCCGCCAAGGAACTGGGGCTTAACCTTATCGACGCAGACCATTTCTGTACGGAAAACGTCGTGGTGCCCGTGCTTGCGGAGATGCTGAAACGGGGCTTTCCTGAAATCGAAGTCATTATATCAAAGGCTTCCGTCCAGACCGCAAAATTCTATTGAGGCTAATAGAGAACCCCTTTTTCAACTAGAAAGAAGGGGTTCTCCTTGTTTTAAACAAAGGATCTGTCGCATTTTATCACGCAGTAGTGGTTCGGAAGTACCTTCAAAACTTCGTCGGAAATCTGTTTTTTCAGATCGTCGTCGCATTTTATGCCGTTGTACTGCACCACAATGTCAAACAGAAGGTTTGTATGCGTTGTTCCCGGAACGTAACGAAAATCGTGTATCGTTATGCTCTCGTCTATGCCTTTGACGACGTCCTTCACGATTGCATTCAGGCGTTTGAGCTCCGCGTCGTCGGTGTCTATCGGGTCAAAGTGTATGACGGCCTCGCAGCCCAGCTTTTCGATGAGCTCGTTTTCCGCGTCGTCTATGACGGAGTGAGCTTCAAACACATCTATATTAGATGGTACCTCGGCGTGCAGAGAAATCATGAGTCTGCCCGGGCCGTAGTCGTGCACCACAAGGTCGTGTATTGCCGCGATCTGTTGATGTGACAGCACAATTTTTACTATCTCATCCACCAGTTCTTTGGAAGGCGGGGTTCCGAGCAGCGGCGCAAGCGTATCTTTTGCGGATGTAAAGCCTGAATAGAGAATAAAAAGCGAGACGGCTAATCCTGCCCAGCTGTCCAGATTGAACGATGTATAGTGTGAAATGATGAGAGATGCAAGTACCGCGCCTGTCGCCGCAACGTCACTTAGGCTGTCCTTTGAAACCGCGCCGAGCGCTGCCGAGTCAAGCATCGCCGCAAGCTTCCTGTTATAAAGCGCCATGTAAAGCTTAACGGCTATCGACGCCGCAAGGACAAGGGCAGTCAACGTGCTGAACTCGATCGGAGCCGGCGAAATAATGCCTTTTATCGAGCTTTGCGCAAGCTCATAGCCCATCATCAAAATTACGATTGAAACAACGAAGCCCGTTACATACTCCAATCTGCCGTGACCGAAAGGATGCTGCGGGTCAGGTTTTTTCCCTGCCAGCCTGAATCCGATGATTGTAATGACCGAAGAACCGGCGTCTGAGAGGTTGTTGAGCGCATCCGCAATTATTGCTACTGATCCGGACAACAGGGCAACAGTGAGCTTTCCCGCAAAGAGCAGGATGTTTAGAAGTATCCCTACCATGCCGCTGATCATTCCATAGTGTCTGCGAGTCTCGGCGCTGAATGGCTCTCCCCGCAGCCTGAGCTTTCTAATCAAAAAAAACATCTGTTTCTCCTGCTAATCTTATTTATTTGCGTTGCGCTTCATGGACTTTATCATCGCCTTTTCCTCAGCGTTCGGTCTCAGCGACTCGCAGATTTTCTGAAGCGACTTGTTGTATGTAAAATCGTCCAGATTGTTGTTTTTAAGAAATGGCATGGTTACTTCCGGTAAGTTTACATAACACATCGATATTGCCCATGCCACTGCCATCTTAACATAATAGTCGTCGTTTTTCACTTTTTCAAAAAGCCGTAATAATTCCGGCGTATGCTCCTCATCGATGAAGTAATCGAGCATCATGACAACGGCAAAACGGATATCATAGGGGCTGCTGGAGTTTACATAATCCATTAAGAACTCCCAGACCCGCTCTTTATGGTTTTTCGTAATCTTAAGCCCGCTGCAGAAGGTATCGCAGAGCGCCCAATTCGTGATCTTCGGGATATACCGGTTCGCCTCTGACAAAACAGTCTCAATATCCTCTTTCAAGAGCCCAATCGTCATTCCATGAAGCAACGTCTCTTCATAATAAATGTCCCGATTCTGTTCAAAGTATTCCCGCCAGTTATCCTTTAAAAGCTCCCTAGCAAGCTTTCTTATCGCGGGCAAGCGCACGCCGAGTATATTGTCCGTGCCGGGAATCAGCGCTGACATAAATCTCTGATATTCCGGCTCGGCCAAACCGAGGAGTTTTCCGCGATATTTCTCTATAATTTCTGACATCAGCCGTATTTCCTTTCTAGATTCAGGAGAAAAGCCTTAATATCCAGTCCCCCGCCATAGCCGCCGAGGCTGCCATCCGCACTGACAACCCTGTGGCAGGGTATGATTACTGCTATCGGATTGTTATGGTTGGCCTGTCCCACTGCGCGAAAGCCTTTGGGTGAACCAGCCCTCTCCGCAATGTCCTTATAGCTCCTTGTTTCGCCGTAAGGTATCTCAAGAAGCGCCGCCCAGACCTTTCTCTGGAATTCCGTACCCTGAGGCTGAAGCGGCAGATCAAAGCCTTTGCGTTTACCTGCAAAATATTCTTGAAGCTGTGAGGCCGCAAGCTCGCTCAGCGCGGATGGCGTACCTCCGGCTTTTTCCTTAGTAAAGAGCACATGACAAATTACATTATTGGTATAGCCTATCTTTAAGTTTCCGCACGGGAATTCGTAAACGGCGTAATCCTCATTTTTCATCTTATATCCTCCATGCAATTTTTCCCGCGAAAGAGCTCCCACTCTCTCTTTCTCTTTTCTTCGTTCTCCGCCTGCGCCTGCTCATAGCTCTGAACGTGCATCTCTGTTGTCCTGTTTACTGCCGCAGCCTGATCTATTATCGCGAAAACAGCCTTTTCAAGCTCACTATTTTTTTCATAATCCGCTTTAAGCACATAATCGACTCGCCCCTGCAATATCAGCTCATTGACTTTTTCCTTATTTTCCTGATAGACTGCGATCGAGTGTCCGCCGTTCGCGCGTACAAGCTTCATGCAGGGCACGTCTGTCAGCCCGTCGCCTATATAGACCATATTGCGGAAAGGCACGCGCCGCTTGTCCTCCGGCATGAATTCGTTAAGACCATCATTCTCCGTTACATCAAAAACGCCCTTATTGATACGGAACAAAAACTGGGTCTTGCTCGTGTAATTCACCGCCATAGCGGGCCAGCAGGGCTCGCCGTTTTCATCGTAGCAATACTCCGCGGCATAGATTTGCTCAAAATATTGGGCAATCTTCGTACCCTCGATAATTTCCTTCAGCCCCGATGAAATTATGTAGTGCTCCGCTTTCATGCCGCGTATTTCGGCATACTCGTTTACTCGGTTAAACCATGTTTCAACGCCTTCGAATAGCTCAACGTCTTTGCCCAAAGCGCGCAGCGTATCTCGAGTAAACAGAAATTTTCCTTTTGCCTTTTTATACATGACATACATATAGGCGAGGATCTGATCCATATGGTTTTCTCGCATCATTCTGTTGCACTCTGCCCAGAAGTCCGCGGGCGTCATTTTTACGTTAGGGATAAAGGCGTATTCCTGCATATCTCTCGGCGATAGCGTTTTATCGAAGTCATACATCAGGGCAAATATCGGCTTTTCGGACATATGCTGCCCCCTCCCATGCTAATTTCTTATATATGCAACGAACCTCAGCGAATGCAATACCGTGTTTTCTCCAATTATATACTAATTCCTAGCATTATCAATAACAAAAGCACAGGCGGTCCCCTGTGCTTTTAACTATTAAAGGTCTCGCCCATACACCTCGGTATAAGTCAGTTTCCCGTTTATTCGCTCCGACTTCATGAGCGAGATGCGTGAAACTGTCATAGCCTTCCGTTCTATACTAAGGCTCACAGGCCCTGCCGCTTCAATTTGTCTTGCGATGGTAATGTGCGGCTTGAAGGCACGGTCCTCGATTTCGAAGCCGCTCCTGCGCAGCTCGGTCCGGATATTCTCGGCCAGAGAGTTCAGCTTTTGGTTCTTCTCTATCCCGACCCAATAAAGGTTGCCGAAATGTCCCGCTCCCGAGATTGCCATTTCGAACGCTGGGGCAGCGCAGCGGTCGATAACGCCGCATATGGCGGAAACGTTCTCCGATTCGCCGATAAATGCCAGCGTCAGGTGCAGATTCTCAGGTCTTGTGAAACTGCCCTTTACCGTCTGGGCCTTTAGTTCCTCAATCGCCGAAAGCAAGGCATATTTAACTTCCTTCGAAAAATGCACCGCGATAAACAGCCGCATTGAATTTCCTCCATCCGAACAGCAGCGGGAAGCAGCCGGCTTTATGCCGCAGTCATAATTCCCGTCTTTTTCGGTTTTCCGTTAATAAGTTTGCCGATGTAATATGTGAAGACCGCGAAAGCAGCCATTATACTGATGTTTTGATAAATTGTTGAAAGCACGTCCGCGCCGCTCTTTCCGCCCTCGCCTTTTCCGCCGCCTAAACCGTTGTGCCAGCCTTTGCCGCCGCCGATTTCCGCGCCTTGGGTGAAAGATGATTGGCCGTCTTCTCCCCTTTCGGAATAGCCGGATGCGATTGACGCAACCCTATCAAAATATCCCATTGAAACAATATTATAGGAGCCGAGAGCAAATACGGCGACCGCGCAGGCTGTGGCGACAGCTCCGAGCACTCTCTTCTGCGGAATATGCAGGAGCTTTTTCATAATCGATGTCACCCTGTTCCACGAAAGACCTACATGCACTCCGATCAGCATAAGAGCAATATAGGAAACTGCTTTGTGAAGGGCCTCGACGTTCAGGCGTACGCTGATGAGGTTTGCAAACAGCACCTTTGACATCAGTATGCCAGTAACTATTATCACCGCGACACATATAAGAAGCAGAATGTCCACAATATAGGCAGCTCTCGTTAAGAAGGGCAGCTTCGGGTCAAAGAGCCTCTTTGTGACACCCTTGATCCAAGCCCAGTTTAGGACTTTATGGAGAATGATAAATGCTCCGACGGCCAGCCCGGCGGTCTCATGGAAGGCCAGCCCGCCTAATGCCGCCTTGTTAAATAGTATTGCAAAAACAAGCGCCATGATTATGTCCAAAGCTATCTTAATCTTGTTTTTGTCTTTTGTCTGCATTATACTCCATCCTTTCGCCCGCCACCAGCAAATTTTTTCTGATGAACAGATTTATTAGAGGGTTCGGGCTTCGTTTTGTTTTTATTCTAAGCAGGAAACCTTAAGAATAATTAAAACTTCAGCGGCAAAACGGCTTCTTATTCTAATTATTTG
>JAJUHD010000157.1 GCA_029268085.1 Bacillota bacterium
CTGCTCGAGGAGGATATGAAATTCTTCCCATATTTTAAAAAATAGCCGGTTTCGCATAAAAGCCGCATCGCCGGCGCTAATAGGCTTTTATTGAATATAATGCCGGCTTGTTATATAATTGCATAAAACATTTTAGGAGAACCAATATGACAATTGAAGAATTCTGGCAGGATTTTCTGAGCAAAACAGACAGAAGCCCTGAAACGCGTTTTCTTGAGAGCTTTCATTTTGATATGACCGAAGAATCAGCCAACCACCTTTTAGGGCTTGTCCTTACAGGGAAAAAGCGTGCAACCGCAAGCAGCCTTCTCGCCTATGAGAAGGCAGGCTTGAGAGTCCCGCAGACCGGGGACTTCAGCATCGTGACCGACTGGAGCGGAGCTCCCCGCTGCGTTATTGAAACGACGGCGGTGAATATCTATAAATTCCGCGACATCACCTTTGAAATATGCTCCAGGGAAGGCGAGGACGAAAACCTAGAGTCATGGAGAAACAACCACATCAGCTATTTCACGGAGGACGGGAAGGAGCTTGGCTATGAGTTTTCAGAGGACATGCCGGTGGTTTTTGAGGATTTCAAAATGGTATATTCACGATAGGCCCACGATAGAAATCTCTTATAGAAAATAAAACAGACGGCGGAGATCGCGGCGTTTTTCACGATCACCGCCGTTTGATTTTTCGCCTTTTGAAAACATTAATTGCATAAGTTATGCAATATCTATAGGGAGCGCCTTGCTTTTCGGCTTTATTCATAGCATAGGTATTTTTTTAACAGCCTGCAAGCCTATAATTTTTTCGGCATGCCTGCAAAAACAGCTATTGGACACTTCAGACCGACAGTGCTAGATTTAAATTGCGGGAAGGCAAAAATAAAGTTTTTTTGTTGTTTTATTATACTTTCTTCGGGTATAAACGCCGATATTGCAACCTTTTGGGGTAGGATACGCTGCTTTTTATAAATCTCAAAATAAGATCAAATGGATAGAATTAACCCAATAACAGTAAAATATGCACGCTGCCACCAGCCGGATCAGCCTGCACTTTTATAAAACTAAAAAAGGAAGGGTATCACCATGGATTTCAAATTCACCGCGGAAGAACAGGAAGTATTGACCATGCTGCGCGACTTCTGCCTGAAGGAAGTCAAGCCGCTTGCGGCGGAGATCGATGAACAGGAGCGTTTTCCTGAGGAGACCTATCATAAGCTCGCCGACATGGGCATGATGGGCATATGGGTTCCCGAGGAATACGGCGGTGCCGGCCTCAGTTACCTGACATATATCGCGGCTTGCGAAGAAATCGCAAAGTACTGCGCCACCACCAGCGTTATGCTTTCCGCGCACAGCTCCCTGTGCTGCTGGCCGATTTTTGAATACGGCACCGAAGAGCAGAAACAGAAATATCTGGTTCCTCTGGCAAGCGGCGAAAAGCTCGGCGCGTTCGGTCTGACTGAACCCTCTGCGGGTACGGACTCCGCCATGCAAAAGACCTTTGCCGAGAACAGAGGCGACCACTATCTCTTGAACGGCAGCAAGATATTTATCACCAACGGCAGCTACGCAGATACCTATGTGGTTTTCGCAATGACCCAGAAGGATGCCGGCTACAAGGGCATTTCCGCGTTCATACTCGAAAAAGGTATGGAGGGCTTCACCTTCGGTACGAAGGAGAAGAAGATGGGCATCCGCGGCAGCGCCACCTATGAGCTTATCTTCAACAACGTCAAGGTCCCCAAGGAAAACCTTCTCGGTGAAGAGGGCAAGGGCTTCAAAATTGCGATGACCACCCTCGACGGCGGACGCATTGGCATCGGCGCGCAGGCGCTGGGCATTGCCCAAGGCTCCATAGACGAGTGCGTCAAGTACGTCTCCGAGCGTGTCCAGTTCGGGAAGAAAATCAGCCAGTTTCAGAACACTCAGTTCCAGCTTGCCGACATGCAGACCAAGACCGACGCAGCCCGCCTTCTCATCTACCGCGCGGCACAGGCGAAGCAGGATCACGAGCCATACAGTCATCTTGCGGCAATGGCTAAGCTCTTTGCTTCCGAAAATGCCAGCGACGTTACCCGCCGTGCGCTCCAGCTCGTCGGCGGCTACGGCTACACCCGCGAGTATCCCTTCGAGCGTATGATGCGAGACGCGAAGATCACCGAGATTTACGAAGGAACCTCCGAGGTCCAGCGTATGGTCATCTCGGGCTGGATGGGACTTAAGTAAGACATATTAACCTGCGCCCTGCGATCACGGTCTCAGGGCGCAGCCTTACAGCTGATTCTAAAAGTAAAAGATAATGAAAGGAACCAGCCATGAGCTTTAACGAAGAATACCGAAAAAAACTGATCACCCCTGCGCAGATAGCGGCCAGAATACAACCCGGCTGGACCTGCGCATCGGATATTGCCCTTGCAGTCCCCTATACTATATGTGACGCGATCGGCGACAGAGTAAAAAATGACGGCCTTTCCGGCGTCACGCTGCACACTATGCTCGACACGCGCCCACTGTCATTTTTTGGAGAGGAATACAAGGGAAAGCTGACCGGCATTTCGTGGTTTTCCGGCGGGGGTATGAGAAAGGCCGTCAACGGCGGTTGGGCTGACGTCATGCCGAGCTATTATCGCGATATGCCCTCGCTGTTTACCGACTATGTCGATATCGACGCTTACATCGCCGTCGTTTCTCCTATGGACAAGCACGGCTATTTCTCGGCAGGCGTTGACGGCTCCGTCAGCTTTGCCCTTATAAGAAAAGCAAAGCACATTTTCCTTCAGGTCAACAAAAACATGCCCCGCGCTCTGACTGCGCCCTTGATACACATTTCACAGGTTGAAGCACTTTGCGAAACCGATGAGGAGCTTGCGGTCCTGCCGCCGGCCAAGCTGGATGATATAAGCGTAACGATCGGCAACATCATCGCGGAGGAGATCCCGAACGGAGCGACTCTACAGCTCGGAATCGGGGCTATTCCCGACGCGGTGGGTATGGCGCTCAAAAGCAAGCACAACCTCGGCATCCACACCGAGATGTTCACCGACAGCATGGTCGAGCTTCTTGAGTGCGGAGCTGCAGATAACACGATGAAGCCCATACATCGGGGAAAAACGGTCGCAGCCTTTGCGTTCGGCTCAAAGAGGATGTATGACTTTATCGACGATAACCCCGGAATCGAGATATTGCCGGTCGACTATGTGAATAACCCCGCAGTGATAGCGAAGCACCCGAATTTCAGGTCTATAAACGCGGCTTTAGAGGTAGACTTCTTCGGTCAGGTCTGTGCCGAATCCATCGGAACGCGCCACGTTTCCGGAACCGGCGGACAGGTTGACTATGTGCGCGGAGCGATAAGCTCCGAGGGAGGAAAGAGCTTCATCGCCTTCCCGTCCACCGCGATGAACGAAACCGTCAGCAAAATCGTTCCGACCCTAACGCAGGGCGCTATCGTGACGACCGGTAAAAACGATGTCGACCATATCGTTACGGAATACGGTATTGCGAAGCTGCGCGGGAAGACCCTGAGCCAGCGGGTGAAGGCGCTCATTTCCATCGCGCATCCGAAATTCAGGGACGAGTTGACCTATGCGGCAAAAAAGCAGAACATCATGATTTGATTTAAAAATGGAGAGACAATAATGAAAGACATCTATGTAGTAAACTGCTGCCGGACGGCGATCGGCAGCTTTGGAGGCACGCTTAAGGATACGTCTGCCGTTGATCTGGGAGCGATAGTGATTAAGGAAGCCTTGAAGCGCGCAAACGTCGCGCCGGAAAACGTAGACGAGGTTATGTTCGGCTGCGTTCTTACCGCAGGCCTCGGTCAAAATGTTGCGCGTCAGGCGGCAATAAAGGCGGGCATACCCGTCGAAGTACCCGCCTGCACTGTCGGCATGGTCTGCGGCAGCGGAATGAAGAGCGTCATCGAAGCGGCTCGAGCCATAGCCTCGGGAGACGAGGAGATCATCGTGGCCGGAGGCACAGAGAACATGTCAGCCGCGCCCTATACGCTCCCAACGGCACGCTGGGGCAACCGCATGGGGCCCGGCAAAATGGTCGATATTATGGTCAACGACGGTCTGACCGACGCTTTCAACAACTACCACATGGGCATCACGGCGGAGAACGTCTGCGACGACTGGGGCATCACCCGCGAGGAACTCGACGCTTTCGCGCTCTCCTCCCAGCAGAAGACCGCAAAGGCTCAGGCTGAGGGCCGGTTCAAGGATGAAATCGTACCGGTGCCCGTTAAGGTGAAGAAGGAAACCGTCAGCTTTGAGACGGACGAATTTCCGAGAAACGAAACGACGGCGGAAGGTCTTGCAAAGCTGAAGCCCGCCTTCAAGCCCGACGGCGGCAGAGTCACCGCGGGCAACGCCTCCGGCATCAACGACGGCGCGGCGGCTATTGTTCTGGCGTCAGGCGAAGCCGTTAAAAAATACAATCTCAAGCCCATGGCAAAGCTCATCGGCTGGGGACAGGGCGGCGTAGATCCGAGAATAATGGGCGTAGGCCCTGTGCCCGCCTCGAAGAATGCCCTGAAAAAGGCGGAGCTTGCTATCGAGGACATCGACCTCATTGAAGCAAACGAGGCTTTTGCCGCCCAGTCCATTGCGGTTGCGCGCGAGCTGAAGTTTGACATGGAGAAGGTAAACGTCAACGGCGGAGCGGTTTCGCTCGGCCACCCCATCGGAGCCTCCGGTGCGCGCATCATCGTAACGCTGCTCCATGAGATGCAGAAACGTGAAAATGCGAAGAAGGGCCTCGCAACACTCTGCATCGGCGGCGGCATGGGCGTCGCCACTATTTTCGAAAAATGCTAGGAGGAACAGACAATGGGATTTATTAAGCTCGAACAGCAGGGACACGTCGGCATTATGACCATAAACCGCCCCGAAGCCCTGAACGCTCTCAACACCGAAGTCCTCTCTGATATTAAAACTACCCTCGATGAAATCGAAGCAAACAACGATATCTACGTCGTTGTCCTGACCGGCGAAGGCCGTTCCTTCGTAGCCGGCGCGGACATCGCACAGATGCGCGATTTCGGCGCGGTGGAGGCGAAAGCCTTCAGCGACGCGGGCAACTCCGTTTTCCTCCGCATCGAGAATTTCGCTAAGCCCGTCATTGCTGCGATAAACGGCTTTGCTCTCGGCGGCGGCTGCGAGCTGGCTATGGCCTGCGATATCCGTATCGCAAGCGAAAAGGCAAAGTTCGGCCAGCCCGAGGTCGGCCTTGGCATCACGCCGGGCTTTGGCGGCACTCAGCGCCTGCCCCGCATCGTCGGTATCGGCAAGGCTATGGAGCTGATTCTTTCGGCAAAGGTCATTACGGCGGCCGAGGCGAAGGAAATCGGACTTGTCAATCAGGTTGTCGCCCACGAAGAGCTTATGCCGGCCGCCCTTACTCTAGCGGAAACAATTGCCGCTCAGGCTCAGATCGCGGTCCGCGCATCCAAACAGTGCATTCGCCGCGGCATGCAGGCCGACATTTCAACCGCCGCAACCTATGAGGCGCTCGCTTTCGGCGTCTGCTGTGATACCGAGGACCAGTTCGACGCAATGGACGCGTTTGTAAAGAAAGAAAAACTCAGCGGTTTCAAGAATAAATAATCTGGAGGAATGGCAATGAAAAAGATATTTGTCGTCGGCGCGGGCACAATGGGGCTTGACATCGCTCAAGTCTTTGCAAAGGCAGGCTTTGAGGTCGTTGTGCGCGACATTTCCGACGAGATCATAAAGAATTCGGAGAAAAGGCTTCTTAAGGGCCTTGACAAGCTCATC